>NZ_JBHIMY010000117.1:0-723 GCF_042194535.1 Bartonella sp. CR84HXZ
TTTCACTTGCAATAATAATAAAGAAAGGGAGGTGAAGTATGTCAACTAAGTTGCCATGGACGAGGCTTTTTGCAGACAAGTGGCTACTTGATCTTGCATATTTGCCAGCTTTTGAAGGTTTCATATATGTTAAGTTGCGCTTTCAAATGCTTCGCACAGGAGAGCCGCTTACGAATAATTTTAAAGTGTTATCTTTATTGGCTGGCTGCTCAGTAAAAAAATTTCAGAAGGCATTAGATCTTTTATTAGAAACTGGACATATCATTTGTTTAGAAGATGGTCGGTTGTGGAACCCAGATGTTGAATTAGAATTAAATGATAGCAAAGAGAAATCAGAAGCAGCAACAAAAGCAGCTCATTCTAGATGGCATAAAACAAAAGGTAAAAATGACAATAATCATATAAAAGAAAACGCATATGCGGATTGCATGCAGAGCGCATACGATGCGCATAGTGTTGCGCAATGCGAACGCAATGCCATTAACAATAACATTAACATATATAAAAAAAATAAAACTAACGTTTTATTAAAAAAAGAAATTGATTTTGAAGATTTAGAAACAATCGATTTGGTTGACGAGCCAATCGAGTGTGATGTTGAAAGCCAATCAGAGCAAACCAACCAACCAATCATTCACGAGCAGACAAGCGTTCCTAAGAAAGCCAAGCGGGTTAAAACCGATAGAGGCTGTCGATTGCCTGCGGATTTTGAACCCGATTGCG
>NZ_JBHIMY010000118.1:0-722 GCF_042194535.1 Bartonella sp. CR84HXZ
ATCATCGAGATTAATAAGCCGCGGATATCATCGCGTGCTAAATTACCACCACCGTCACTTTCTTTGACTAAAAGGGTCATTTGTTCGAAGGCTGCAAGTGCTGTTGAGGCGTGGACGGTTGTAATGGAGCCGGGGTGACCAGAGTTGACATTACGGATGTAGTAAAAGGCTGTACCATCACGCAGCTCTTGGAGAAGGATTCTGTCGGGGCGCATGCGTAAGCCAGATTCAAGCAGTTCTTTTGCACCTGCTTTTGCTAAGCCTTGGTTATCTTTTGAATAAAAGAGCTGCACTTTGTTGGCGTGCGGAACGACAAGTTCTGGCGTGTCTTCAATGGTGAGAATTCGTTCATATTCAGGGATTTTTGCAATTAAAGCTTTAGAGAGGGTTGTTTTCCCAGAACCGGTTTTTCCAGATATTAAGATATTTTGTTGTGTAATAACGGCTCTCTCTAAAAAGTTGCAAAAATCTTTGGCCAGAAACAAATCTGTTAGTTTTTTGTCTGTATCAGAGAGTTCGGATAACCGTTCTGTCATTTGTTGCGCGGGTGTGAAGCTGGTGTTTTGGGCGACAGAAAACAGATTGTTTTCATGTAAACTTTCAAGAGAAAAAGTGCGTGATGAAGGTTTACGAATGGTCATGCTGATGGTATTGGCTGCAACTGCTGGAGGCATAACAATTTGTATGCGTTCGTTGTTTGGCAGTGTTGCGGAGAGAACGGG
>NZ_JBHIMY010000119.1:0-699 GCF_042194535.1 Bartonella sp. CR84HXZ
TCTTTTAGAGAGATCATACAAGCGCTCATTAGAATTGGCTTGCTTGGAAAACAAGCTTATGATCAGACGCTTTCTTTCTCCAAACAGTTTTGTGCTGATTTCAAACGAGCAAAAAAGAAAGCAGAGAGAGCAAAAGCAATTTGGCAACAATGCCAACCAATCAAAAATACTTTAGCAGAAACCTATTTACGCATGTGGGAAATCACATGTGAGTTGCCTACTGATTTACGCTTTCACGACAACTGTCCGCACCCATTAGGAATGACACTACCCGCGTTGGTGGCTCTTGTTAAGGGTGCTGACTCTTTTGCCATTCATAGAACCTTTTTACAAGCCAATGGATGCAAAACAGATCAAAGACCAGAAAAAGCCATGTTGGGATCTGTAACGGGTGGTGGGGTGCATTTAAGTCAAGCCAATCCCAAACATCTGGTCATTTGTGAGGGCATTGAAACCGGTCTGGCTCTGCTGTCTGGGTTGTTATCTGAGCCTGTGAATTTATGGGCGTCCCTTTCAACCCTATGAAAATGCAAAATAGATATAAAATATCCATTCTAATAGTACCTATTGAAGAAATAGTAAAAATACATTACATTAGAACTACTTTGTAACACATTAAGTGGTCGTAAAATGGCTGAGACAACATTTACCTTTCGCGTCGATGATGTATTAAAAAATGAATTTTCCAAAGCAGCAAAG
>NZ_JBHIMY010000120.1:0-692 GCF_042194535.1 Bartonella sp. CR84HXZ
TTGTTTCAGAATCTTCACAATCTTTAGCCGATCAAATGATTTTGCGTCCAGTTCATAAAGAACAGCCTTCTCCACAATTGAGTGAGACGCTTTCAGTTTCTCACTTTTTAACCACTCCCTCTACAGATGCGGTATTATCTATGTCTGTGGCTCCAGCGATGGTTTTTTACAATGAAATGCAAACCGTGCGTGCGGGAAGAGGAATTCTAGATAAAAGTAACAAGAATGCAGCTTTATGGACCTATGCGATCAAGTCTAAAGAGAGTATTGCTACAGAGCATATAGATTTTAAGTTGGATCAGACAGGTATTGTTTTAGGGATCAATAGTTTAAGCGAGTGGGAAAATGGAGAATTTTATATAGGTGGTTTTGGCAGTTATGACCGCGTACGCATTGCGCATGCACGGGGTGGTATGAGCGGTATCAATACTTATGGCATTGGCGCTTATGTCACTTATTTGGATCATAGTGGATGGTATTTGGATGGTATTTTAAAATATAATCATTATCAGAATACTCTAAAGGCAGTTTCAACGAATGGTTTAGGGATTGAAGGAAGTTATAGGCAATGGGCGGTGGGCACCTCCTTTGAAGCAGGTTATCGACTTAAGACGTCAAAGAGCAGTTGGTTGCAGCCTTATGGACAATTTACATGGTTGCAAGTTGAGGGTAAAGAAATCAAGTTATCGAAT
>NZ_JBHIMY010000121.1:0-684 GCF_042194535.1 Bartonella sp. CR84HXZ
AGAAAAGCTTCAGGGGGTTTGAATGAGGGAGGCTATGATTACTAGGGATATATGGCTTACGGAGGAGTATGCGATGAGTGATTTTAGGTCTGTTTGTCGTAGGCAGATTGAGCTTGTTATGATTATGCCTCATAGGGCTAGCATGAGGAAAGGGTAGGCTATGTATTCTGTTAGGGGGTTAAGAATAGGGGTGAGTCGTATTATGCCATAGCCACCTAGTTTTAAGAGTACTGCGGCGAGGACTATTGAGCCTGCGATAGGGGCTTCAACATGGGCTTTTGGGAGTCATAGGTGTAGGCCATATAAGGGTATTTTTGTTATGAAAGCTATCGTGCATGCTAGTCAGACGAGGTTGTGTGATCAGGTGGTTGTTAGTTTTTGGTCTGTGAGTGTTAGTAGTATGATATTTAATGAGCCTGCGTTATTGTAGGTGTAGGTTAATATGATGAGTAGGGGTAGAGAGCCAGTTAGTGTATAGAATAGAAAGTATGTGCTTGCGTTGAGGCGTTCTGCTTGGTTACCTCATTTGGTGATGATGATTAGGGTGGGAATAAGGGTGGTTTCGAATAGGATGTAGAATAAGATTAATTCTGTGGCCATGAATGTTAGAATTAAGGTGATTTGAAGGAAAATTATTGTGGAGAGGTAGAGTTTTTTTTGCGAAGGGGGTTCATTGCATAGGTG
>NZ_JBHIMY010000015.1:0-50515 GCF_042194535.1 Bartonella sp. CR84HXZ
CGCGCGAAATTCTTTAGAAAATGATTTCTTAATTTTGCTCGTCTCATGGAAGCGATAGAGAATGTCTTCGCCCATTTGAAGCATTGGTTCTCAAAGAGTTAAACACACCAAACCTTTCCTTAAAATATGAAATTGACTGACAGCAATCAAACTTTCAAAGCTTGTAGAGAGAACAAATTTTGTTTATGAAAGCAGCTAAGCCACGTTACAAAGTGATGTTATATTCTGTTCTAATGATTGTGGAATTTTGATCTTTGGTGAGAAAATCATCAGTTCTTGAGCTTGTCTCTTATTTTGTAGAGAATACCGTATATTAAATTCTATTTTAGGATATTGATTGTACAAGAATTTAATTTCTTCTACGTTGTCATAAGTAATTAACCAAAGCGCATTCACATGTTTAGAAATGATACTTTCTAAATCGCAATGATCTTTAGCTTTATAAAATGAAGTATACAGCTCTTTTCCTTTTTTAAAATAAGGAGGGTCCATATAAAAAAAGGTGTTTTCATCAGTTCCATAACGCAGCAAAAATTCCTGTGCATTTAAACGAGTTAAATATATCCTATCTTTTTGTACACTTATATTTCTAATCCGGCTAATTAAGTCCCTTTTGTTGAATCTACAGTTTATTTTGTAACTCCCAACTTGTTGTTTTCCTCCAATAGGACCAGCATTTTTAATGATTCCAGATCTGTTTGTGCGATTCAAAAAAAATGCAGCAAACCCAACGCTAAGCACGTCTGCGTTTTCAGGAGAAATTTCTTTTTGTTTATACCACTCTTCTAAGTTAATGGTCGTTGTATTGATTTTTTCTATTAATTCTTCTGTCTTGTGCAAAACACAATACCAAAAACTCCAAATAAACGGATCAATATCATTAATGTAGATATCTTTAACATCGTTATTTAAAAGAAAATTTAGAGCCAATCCGCCCCCACCAGCAAAAGGCTCACGATAAGAACATCCATTTAATCCATTTTTCTCAAAAATTTCTTTGATTCTTCCATAGAGTGCAGCCTTGCCACCAGGATACCTTAATGGAGAATAGTTATAAGCCATCTCTGTAAACCTTACAGTATTAAAACAAAGCCATGTTATCATATTTTGTTCATATTGGACAGCAATGGCTAAAGCATTTGACGAGCATTCTGCAATTTTTTGTCATACACTTCATTGATTAATTGCATTAACACTGGCTTTAATACTTGTATATCACTGAGAACCTCTAGATAACTCAAGGGTGCTGAACAGAAGGCATGTTTAGCTGTATTGGCTTGCATTCTAACCTTTGCTAGAGTGTCTAAAATAGCTTTCTCATTTTCATTTATATACTGTGTATCGTCAAATTCGGTTTTTAATAATCGACAATACTTTGAAAGCTTATCCTTTAAAAAATTATCAAAAGATTTGTTTTCTCGGCCTAAAAAGCCTGTCAGCCCTTCGAATAAACAACTAAACGCTATATACACAAGAGGTGTATCAGCGTCAGTACCTAATTTTTTTACTGAAGAATATATACTGATGGGTTTTATAATACCTAATTTCTGCAACTGATCTGCAATTTCTTCATCATAAATGCGGCGAAATAATTTTTGTTTTGGATAATTTCCATATTTATTCGCATCGCTTGTAGGTAGATTATCTTTTCTTTTAGAATACTCCGTTTCTTTTTTATCCTTGCCTTTTCTAGCAAGCTTTTTAGAATAACTAAATAAATTAGTTAGATTAGAAGAATCAAATGATTTAGTTAGACCAAATTTGCGAGATAAGATTTCAAAATATTTTTCTATATCTTTTCTATTATTGCAAGAACGAGAATCTATCTTTTTTTCAAGTATATCTTGTACAAATTGTTTCAAAAAATTATCAAGTGCAGAATTTTCTTCATATGAACATGAAAAGACGAGCTTGTCCTCCAACTGATTATAATAAATTCCAGTATACTCAAAAAAAGTCGTTTTGGAAATCAAACGTGTGACAGTCGTAATATCATAATCTAATGAAGGATCCTCCAACAGATGATTCAATAATAGGTATGCAAATCTATTCGGATTGTCTGGCGAATAACGTGACTTTTGTATAGCATTCCATGGCTTCACACCTTTTCCATTATTTTGACCTAAATGCTTTATCTCCATCCAGTGATTTGCTTCTTTTATGTCAGAAGCAATAGCACATTCTACAGAAGTTATGTGAATTTTACGGTCAGCACTATATTTAGCGATCTTTTTACCTAGATGCTCTGGAGCTAGACTTGGATTATCAAGAAGTTTGAGCGCAGCAAGCCGCCGATTACCTTCTTTAACAACGTACTTCTCTCCATCTTGTATTACCATAAGCTTTTCAAATGGAGACAACCCGTTTTCAGCAATATCTTCGGCTAATTCCAAAATCTTTTCTGTAATACAAAGAAAATTTATAGCATCCTTTTCACTTGTGAATCTGGGAATTCTAGGATTTTCTAGATCAAGTTTAAGTATTTTTAAAGAAAATTCTTTAGTGTTTATCATTACTCTTAACCAACAATACAAAATATCGAATCATAATATTAACATGGTAAACTGACAAATATTCTATATTAAAGTCTACTTTATATATGAATCACACTTTGGAATCTCTCTTTAATCTTCTCTAGCTAAAAGGCGAGTAATGTTTTAAACATCGTCCAACTTTTTCCTGTTATTTCAAAGTGAAGTAAACGTAAATGCTGCAAAAGAATCCAGTTCAGACACTTACATCATTTGAGAAAAATTTCTGAGAAAAGACTCTCTATTTTTAATTTTGTCAAGCCTTTCCTGATATAAAAGACGCCCATTGTTCCAAGAGAACATGTCGCTGTTCTAAAAAATCCGTTCGCATATAAGCTTTTGTCACTGAACTCCCAACTGAATGGGCAAGAACAGTTTCGGCAATTTCAAACGGTGTTGACGTTGTCTCTGCTATCCAATCCCGTAAGCTTGAACGAAAACCATGGGGACGATAAGTCAAACCACAAACTGTCATATACTTTGCCATGGTGGCATCAGAAATGGGGTTGCCTCTAAGACCAGAAAAGAGAAAACCATTCTTTTCAAAGGGGAGAGTTTTTTCAATAACTCTCAAAGCTTCATCACTTAGTGGCACGCGAAAGTCTGAAACTTTCCCTACAATACCTTTCATGTTCTCTTTTGGTATCGTCCATATATTTTTGTCAATTTGTTCAAGGCGCAAATAGCGCAATGGATATGACCGTGCTCCAGTCAAAATGAATAACTTCAGTGCTAAATTTGAAAGGATCTTATCATCCAATCTTTGATAAAATGCCGGAACCTCTTGCCATGGCATAGCAGGAATATTTGTTGATGTCGCACGTGGTTTTCCTAAAAGAGCGCGTGCCTTCATACAAGCCTGTAGATCAACATCTAAACCAAGAGCCGCTGCATATTTCAAACAAATATTGATACGGTTAAGTGCTTTTCGCGCTGTGTCTGCTTTTTCATGCCAAAGGGGTGAGAGAACATTGCGAATGATATTGGCTGTTAATTTTTCTATAGGTAAATTACCTATGTGTGGAATCACGTGCAACTCTAGTGGAGAAAACCAGCGGCCGTTTTTACCTTCATTTTTCAACTCTGCTTTTTTGCTTTCAAAAGCCGCTTTTGCAATTTCTTGAAAAATATTGCTTTGCTGTTTTAAAATAGTCTGTTCTCGAAAGACAATAGGATCATTACCTTCTTTAAGAATATCACTATAATATCTTGTAAGCTCACGCGCTTCTTTTAAAGAGAGTTTCGTAACAGGACCAAGTCCCATTTCACGGCGCTTATTGTGGTGCGTATAGCGGAAAAACCAAGAGCGTGTATTGTCTTTTCGAACATTCAACCATAGCCCTGCCCCGTCACAATATTTACCCTGCGAGGACGTCTTTACGAATGATGCTGATAACCGATGAATCGCCCTCACTTAACGTCCCCTCTCGTCCACCTTTTCAAGCATTGCTCGTCCACCTTTTAGACCACCTTTAATTTCTGATTTGAGATTTTTCCTTTAATACTTACTTTTTTTATTGAATCATAAAAAGCTATGACATCAATATGCTCTTGCGCACCTTGATACAACTTGATTCTTGCTGCTAAAGCCTGATTCGCTCTCTGGGGGCACCATATGATTTTTTAATTACGTGTAGCTTATTCATTTTCCGATCCTTTTTAAATTCAGGAGAAGATAGAGCTGGGCGTGAATTTAAAAAACGTGTTATTTTTATCAAATTTCTTTTTTAATGCTTTAAATTCAGCCAATTCCTACCAAGGAAAATATTAGAGTTTAAGTTTCTAATGAATATACTAACAACTCCATAACATTGGCAAAATTATCCAGTGAGCCGTTATTAAAAGAATCAGAAAGTTTTTTGTAAAGTTTCTTTACACAAATATTTTCTTCAATAAAGCCACCTAATGCATCAGCCTTAACTTTACCAAAGATATAACCAAAGTCTTTTAAAGCTTTAACACGGTAAAGAGTGTGATTATAAAATACATGTGTTTCATTTATTAAAACAAATTCTTTTCTTTTAAAAGATTATAGCCTTCTATCTAACAGCGTTTTTTACTGTAAAATTCAAGTTATCTATCTGCTCAACTAAAAGAACTTTTATTGTTTAGCTTTTGTGCTTTTTTCAAAGAGATGTGGGCTTTCAAGAATAAGCTTTTCTCGTGCTTTCTGTAACTGTTTAATGACTTCATCAATCTTTGATGGAGAACAAAAAGATTCTTGGCTATTCAACAAATGCAGCCTCTCCTTTCCCTCATATAAACATTGCATCTGAGATTGAAGTATTCTAACTTCTTGAAAAAAAAGACGTCCTGTTTCCTTAAAACCATTGTTAAGTGCAAAAAGTTGATCGGAAATGGATAGCAGAATTTGTTTTAAAAAACGCTCATTTTCTTGGCGTTTACGATATTCTAAAATAAGAGCATGGCTTATCTCATCTAACTGTTTTTTTGTAGAATCAATTTGACGCAATAAATTTGGTTTTTCCCCCATATCACCTTTTCTCACCTTCACAAGCATAGCATGAATATCTAACAACTTAATTGCGGAATGAGATAAATAATCAACAACTGTAGGCGTATTAACATAGCGTTTCCGTGCAATCATCACAAACTCACCTAATGACTGTTTTTTACATTCATCCCGCTATTTATTTTTCATTTTACAAAGCCATTCTAAAGAAAGTGCTAAAAAATATTACCTCCAATGCATTATTCGATGTCCCCTTCTCTCTTTTCACTATCAACGTGGAATCCGTGGAGAGAGAAAACGTACAGGTGTATAAAGGATAAGATGTGTTGTTTTCTCCAACACACTACTACCGTCAGCAAGAAGGGCTTGACTAGGTGACAATTCTGTACCTTGCATAATTGTGGAAGCCAAAGAACCTTCCCGAGAAAGAGCCATCAACGTTGGCGAAGATGCAAAGACATTGTGTGCTCCCCCATCCACATGAGAGAAATCAAGAACAGCTATTCCATTTTTACGCAACATTTCAATATCTGAGCCATCGCCCACACGATGATGTCCACCCGTAAGACGTCCTGAAACCGCGAGAGCTTTATCCGCTCTGGATACTAAAATAGCTGTTGGCTGCGGAAGTTTTTTTATATCATTAAGTTGGCGCTCAAATACATCAACATCAATGTCTGGTGCCGCCATTAATAAACTTGTAATACGACGAATAGGCTTATATTTTTTCTGTAAAGCTAAAGTTCTAAATGCTTCCATTATAACAAAATTGCCCATAGAATGCGCAATAACCGAAATCTGATCAGCATTGGTTTCACTAATAAGTGTTAAAAGCTCTATCAATCCGTCACGGGCAAAATTAGCACTGTCACGATCATAAATATAAAGAGGAACAGATCCGGCAGAAGGCCAAGAATAATGCACAGCGACAACATTTAAAGAATAATCGTGTGTAAACTGTGCTGTACGAAATGTACCATCTGCAAAATTATTATTATACCCATGGATAAAAAGAAAAATTTCTCTTTTTCCTTTTGGCTTTTTTTCTAAAGCAGCATTTAATTGCTGTTTAAACTGTTCTTTATTATCGTATTTTTGCAATGCTACTGCTGCAAAATACTTATCATGCGTAGGTTTATACGCATTTATTTCAACAACTCCCTTTATATGTTGCTGAGGAATTCCTACATCAACGCGATTGTAATGTACTTTATTTGATCGCTCTGCACCATAAGGTTGAGCGTAATTATTTTGCATCATACGACTTGTTGCAACATACACTGGAATGATGGCTTTTGGAGAAATCGGGTTCCCTTCAACTTCCCGTTCTACTGCAGTCATAGAAGGAGTTGCATGCACTCCATGCCAAAGCACAGCGCGTGAATCACTACATGCTGACAATAAAGAAATACAAATAAGAAGTGTTAAATATCTCAAAATCATTATACTTCTCACTGCAACTTCACCCCCACCCTATAAAAATATAACATTTCAAATGCACAGATAAAGTAATAAAAAATGAAACATTATTAGCAACACATCAACAAATAACATACAAAAAAGATTTTTCTATAATGCCCGTAAATCCCCTCTCTCTACATAACTTCATCTCATTACAGAGAGACTCACTGCTAACTGGTGCGGTCGAGAAGACTCGAACTTCCACGGGTTGCCCCACAGCGACCTCAACGCTGCGCGTCTACCAATTCCGCCACGACCGCACGTGGGAAGAAAAACATTTTGGTTTTTAGCCTTTAACAAATCATAAAGAAAGGTACAAGCCAATTTTCTCTTTCTCATAATTTATTTTTATCCGGACAATTTATAACTTAATAGAGATTACTAAAAATATGGACTTTACTACGATCTTTGAATCATCATCATAAAATGTGCTTGTGCAGCTTGATCTTTTTCATAATAACCATGAAAGTTTTTTGTAATTGTTGTAGAGCCCTGTTTTTGGATTCCTCTCATAGCCATACACATGTGCTCAGCCTCAATCAATACTGCTACACCATGAGGCTTCAGATACGTTTTTAACGCGTGAGCCACTTGCGCTGTCATAGCTTCTTGTGTTTGTAAACGACGAGAAAAAATATCTACAACACGTACAATTTTTGAAAGGCCAACAATTTTGTCATTAGGAAGATATGCTATATGTGCTTTCCCAATAATTGGGATCATATGATGCTCACAGTGTGAATAAAAAGGTATATTTTTTACGATTACGGCTTCATTGTATCCTGAAACCTCTTCAAAAACTGTACCTAAGATTTCTTTAACCGATTGACTATAACCACTAAAAAGCTCGCGATATGCCTTGGCTATACGTCTTGGAGTATCTAAAAGCCCTTCTCTATTTGGATTTTCCCCTATCCATAAGAGTAATGTACGAATCGCTTCTTCCACCTCTTCAATACTCGGACGCTTTTCTTCAGATAAAAAAGAATCCTTCGCGTCTTCTTTAACAACATTACGCATTCAAAAACTCCAAGCTTACTCTATACAAAGCATTTGCTCCATACCTATTTCATTTTGTATAATCTCTATATAAGCGAATTAAAAGTTTAAACAATCACGACTCTCAAAATTTCAGGTAATAGCGCATGATTGATAATATCTATAATGATAAAATACTTGAATATGCTGCACATATAGACAAAATTGGGCGTCTTAATAATCCTGATGCAACATCAAGAAAACATGCACACCTTTGTGGTTCGACAATCACTGTAGATTTAAAAGTGGAAAATGGTATTGTTACGGATTTTGCCCATGAAATACACGCATGTGTGCTAGGGCAAGCATCGGCTTCACTTTTAGCATCTCATATCATCGGACAAACAACACAAGATCTTAAAATATTGCGTGAAGTTATTTATCAAATGCTAACGCAAAATGGTCCTTCTCCTCAAGCTCCATTTGAGGATTTTTCTTGCTTACAGCCCATTAAAGACTATAAAATGCGCCATGCAGCAACACTACTACCCTTTGATGCAACGATAGACTGCATTCAAAAAATTGAAGAAAAATAAATGTTCAAATCACAATCTCGACAAAAAAAAATAACTCGAAATTACACAGGCACTTGGCAAAAAACACCTGGACGATTATTGGGTATTTTCTTAATACGTTTCTATCAAATAACACTTTCAAGTCTTATAGGCAATCAATGTCGCCATGCTCCGACTTGTTCAGAATATACATATGAAGCGATTGCACGCCATGGGCTTTGGGCTGGTGCATGGATGGGACTCTTTCGTATCATACGTTGTGGGCCCTTTGGAACAGATGGCTTTGATCCAGTACCTATTTCTCTTGGAAATTCTTGCTGTTTTTATAAACCTTGGCGTTACTGGAAAATTTCTGACAAACACAACAAATAATCCTTTTCTTTTTTCGTATGTATTGATAAAAAATTATTCTATAAGCTTTTTACTCGATTTTCACGAAACCATCCGCAATCGTTAGCGGAATTGGATTAAAAGGGTGTTTTTATGTCTTGCTCTGTTTCTCTTTCTTTTCCTGATGGTTCAAAACGTAATTACCCCCCCGAAATGACTGGTTTGGAATTAGCAGAATCCATTTCTAAATCACTCGCAAAAAAAGCAGTCGCCTATAGTCTTGATGGTATCACGCGAGACTTATCGGATCCATTGGAACAATCTGGTCAAGTAGAGATTATTACCCGAGAAGATTCACGTGCTCTTGAACTCATAAGACATGATTGCGCCCATGTCCTTGCTGAAGCAGTGCAAGAACTCTTTCCTGAAACGCAAGTAACAATAGGTCCTGTCATTGAAAATGGATTCTATTATGATTTTGCACGCCAACAACCTTTTACATTAGATGATCTCACCGTCATTGAAAAGAAAATGCGTGAAATTATCCAACGCAATAAGCCTTTTAGAAAAGAAATTTGGTCTCGTGAAAAAGCCAGAAAAATTTTTTCTGAGAAAAAGGAATTTTATAAAGTTGAACTTATTGATAGCATTCCTGAAAATCAAGATTTAAAAATTTATTATCAAGGAAAATGGTTTGATCTTTGCCGCGGACCGCACATGCAATCTACAGGGCAAATTGGGAATGCTTTCAAATTAATGAAAGTCGCAGGAGCTTATTGGCGTGGCGATGCCAATAATCCAATGCTCACAAGAATTTATGGAACAGCATTTGCAAATGAAAATGACTTAAAAGCCTACCTCCATATGCTAGAAGAAGCTGAAAAACGTGATCATCGCCGCTTGGGACGTGAAATGGACTTATTTCATTTTCAAGAAGAAGGGCCAGGAATGATTTTTTGGCACAAAAAAGGTTGGAAAATGTTCCAAAATTTGATCAACTATATGCGTAGACGCCTTGATGATCATCAATACGCTGAAGTTAATGCACCACAAGTTCTCGATAGGTCACTCTGGGAAATATCTGGCCATTGGGGCTGGTATAAGGAGAATATGTTCAAAGTAATTCCAGCAGCAGAAGATTCAGATCATGGGAATGTTTATGCCCTTAAACCAATGAATTGCCCTGGTCATGTGCAAATTTTTAAACATGGTTTAAAATCTTATCGTGATTTGCCTATTAGACTTGCTGAGTTTGGACTTGTTCATCGTTATGAGCCTTCGGGCTCTTTACATGGTCTTATGCGTGTGCGTGGTTTTACGCAAGATGATGCGCATATTTTTTGTACTGATGAACAATTAGCCGATGAATGTCTCAGTATTAATGATCTTATTTTATCAACTTATGCTGATTTTGGTTTTAAAGAAATCAGTCTTAAGCTTTCAACACGTCCAGAAAAACGAGTTGGGTCTGATGCATTATGGGATCATGCAGAAAGTATCATGGAATCTGTTCTTAAAACGATTGAAACAAAATTTGCAGGACAAATCAAAACAAGCATCCTTCCAGGTGAAGGAGCATTTTATGGTCCAAAATTTGAATATACATTAAAGGATGCTATCGGTCGTGAATGGCAATGTGGAACAACACAAATAGACTTTAATCTCCCTGAACGTTTTGGTGCATTCTATATTGATAAAGATTCAGAAAAACGTCAACCTGTTATGATCCACCGCGCTATTTTTGGATCAATGGAGCGTTTTCTTGGTATATTAATCGAAAATTTTGCTGGACATATGCCACTCTGGCTTGCTCCTGAACAAGTTGTTGTTGCAACAATTACGTCCGAAGCAAATGAATATGCCCAAAAAATAACGGCAAAACTTAGAGCTATTGGGCTTTCCGCAACAATAGATCTCCGCAATGAAAAAATTAACTATAAAATACGAGAACATTCGTTACAAAAAGTCCCCGTAATTTTGGTATGTGGTAAACGTGAAGCTGAAACAAACAGCGTAAATATGCGCCGCTTAGGAAGTACAAATAAAACCCTTTTATCTGTAGAAGATGTGATTAAGCAACTCTCAAATGAAGCAACACCTCCAGATTTGCAGCGTGTAATAAATGCATAACATCACAGAAGATGGTAATACGTTAATTTTTTACTATAAATCTTCAATTTTTGTACAAAACGAAATGATTTGATATTGTAGTGCATTTTTGTTTCATGCACAATTATCTATTACCAGAAAGAATCACGTGATCACTCTCTACAGAGTGGATTGGTGAAAAAGTTGAATGTAAGCTATAAGCTGTTTAAATGAAAAAATCATAGACAATTGAATATTAATAATAACATTAATCTTTTACCTTTGTAATGAAAAGATGGCGCTATTATCATGGATAGATCATTACGATAATTATAGCAACATCAAGCAAGAAGACGGAAAACAAGATCATATTTATTAATAAAAAATATGTAAAATTAGCTGAACAATGATATGTCTTGTTCGTAAAATAAGACCTTATAAAAAATACAACATATTGATTTATAATAATAATATATCGTTATTCATATTAAATAAGGTTTCGAATATCATAGGACTCTCTCATTTTAAATATGTTTATGTTGAATCTATCAAAATCATTCGCTTGCACGAAATAAGTGAAATGAGTGTGTGGATAAAAATTATTGAGAAAGGACTTTAAAATGCTCACAATAAACCGCCTCAAGTGCTAAAATTGTTGCAATCATTGAGGGCAAGCTAAACTATAATGATGATGCCGACTTGCTCTTTCATAAGTGTAAAAATAGCGGTACTCAACGGGTTTAGCATTATATGATTCACGAGGAATCATGATAAAATAAGCTTAAGGAGCCTTAAGAAACATCTCTTTAAAACAAGCATATAAATTGGTAAACCAATAGCATTCTATATCCTGCAATCTACACTGATGAGATATTGCCTTAACTTTTATAAAGTCAAATCAGAGAAAAATGGTAAAACTCAGCGTTTATTCTTTCCCCTCTTTATATTTTACCAAATTAAAAATTCTTATAAAAAACTCGTTAAATATACACATACGATACATTACTACTCGTTGAACGTATAAAACTCTGGGCACACCCATAAAACGTCTATATCTACGAAACACATTGCTACGCTAGACGCAAGATATTGATTTGTAAAACAATTTCAAAACACATGTTTTGCTAAAAAAGCAACACGTATAAAACAAAAAATATTATTGCTATCGTGCTCTATCAAGAACACGCTTACATTCAATGAGTTCAAATAGGATTTCTTGCAACAATGCTTTATCAGTTTTATCTTTGTAAAGATTCACAGAACCGACAGATGTTTCTCCCTCATTTCTCATGAAACTCAAAAGCCCAAAAGAAGATTTCTTAGGCTTATTGCTAGCATTTTCAGAAATTTGTCCTGCATGTTTCTTCTCTATGACCACATTCATAGCATCAAGATCACCATTACCCAATGCAATCACAAAAGCAACACCATTTTCTTTCAAAAGGCGTTGCACACCTTTTATCGTATAACCCTGATCATATAATAACTGCTTAATACCATTGAGCAAATCAACATCGACCGGACGATAATAGCGCCTTCCTCCCCCACGTTTCATTGGTTTAATCTGCCTAAAACGTGTTTCCCAGAATCTTAAGACATGCTGCGGAAGCTCCAACAACTCGGCTACTTCGCTAATTGTGCGAAAAGCATCAGAGCTTTTATCCATTTTGCAACACCTTATTTAAAACAAAATAAATTACTTTACAATGACTCATTCTGTCTCAATTTCTCAACAAGATTAGTCAAAAATAAGACCATCATTGACGACTTACTCAACTGTCTTTTTCTAAAAAACAAAGACCTTTATTTTATCATTTTTTTAACAAATACCAAACATATCATGGCATTCATTTATGAGATATCATTTTTTCTGTCTTGCACGATGCGAATCTAAAATTCTCTGTTTAAGGACATTAGCAGCCTTAAACGTCACAACACGTCGCGGCGGAATAGGCGCTTCAACACCCGTTTTTGGATTGCGTCCAACTCGTTCATTTTTACTGCGAACCTGAAAAGTTGCAAAAGAGGATAATTTAACCGCTTCACCTCTTACAAGTGAGTTGCAAATCTCATCCAAAACCAATTCGACTAAAGCTGCTGATTCAGTATGTGACAAGCCCACTCTTTTACAAACTACGCTCGCTAAATCTGCACGCGTTACTGTCTTACTTGTCATTATAACCACCTATTAAAATATTAAAAATTACAAAATGACTTATACGTTTTCTTGAAATATGGTCAAGTAGCCATAATTTACCAACGAATAAGAATTGCTCCCCATGTAAATCCACCTCCCATGGCCTCTAACATGATAAGATCTCCTTCTTTTATTTTTCCATCGCAAACAGCTGTTGTTAAAGCCAACGGAACTGATGCCGCAGACGTATTACCATGTTGATCAACGGTAATCACAACCTTATCTAGTGAAATTCCCAATTTTTTAGCAGATGCTTCAATAATGCGCTTATTAGCCTGATGAGGTACAAACCAATCTAGTTGTGAAGAATCCATACCTGCAGCTGCAAAACAATCATCAACCACATCCGTTATCATACCAACAGCATATTTAAAAACTTCTCGTCCTTCCATACGCAAATAGCCTGTCGTTTGTGTTGTTGAAGGTCCACCATCAACATATAGCTTATCTATATAAGCACCATTAGAGCGCAATTTCGCAGACAATATACCACGCTCAAAAGCAATACCCCCCTCAATTTCTTGTGCTTCCAAAATAGCAGCACCCGCACCATCACCAAACAAAACACATGTCGTACGATCTTCCCAATCTAAAATTCGAGAAAATGTATCGGATCCAATAACTAAAATTCTTTTAGCCGCTCCACACCGTAAATAAGAATCTCCTGTTGTTAAAGCAAAAATAAAACCAGAGCAAACAGCTTGAATATCAAAAGCAAATCCATGGCTCATTCCCAAAGCACACTGAATTTCAACAGCAGAAGCAGGAAAAGTACGATTCGGGGTGGACGTTGCTAAAATAATACAATCAATGTCTTTTATTGTTAAATCAGCATTTGTAAGTGCTGCTTGCGCAGCCTCAACTCCTAAAGAAACAGTTGTTTCATTTTCACTGGCAATATAACGTTGGCGTATTCCTGTACGCTGAACAATCCATGAATCTGACGTTTCAACAAACTTTGCAATCTCATCATTTGATAAACTTCTCTTCGGCAAAGCACTTCCTACACCACGTATAATTGACCGAATCATTCAGCTCTTACCTTTTCTTCAATTTTTTCATTTCTATTATAAGAGCTTATCATAAGGACTCTCCATTCACTGTCTCTTCACCTTCTTGATCAAAAAGTGTTTCTTTATTCTCATGAAACCGTCGCAAATCAGCTGTTATTTTTTTCAAAAGTCCATTATTAACCATCTCATAACCAACGCGGATAGCAGAAGCAAAACCGTTAGCATTAGCACTCCCATGGCTTTTGATCACAACACCATTCAACCCCAAAAGCACTCCTCCATTCACCCTCTCGGGATCCATTTTGTGTTTCAGCGTACGAAAAGCACCCCGCGATAAAAAATAACCAAGAGATGTTAAAAAAGAACTGCGCAGTGCAGAGTTTAAAATCTCTCCTATCTGTCGCGCGGTTCCTTCTGCGGTTTTTAAAGCAATATTACCAGAAAACCCCTCTGTTACAACAACATCGACTGTTCCTTTTCCAATGTCATTGCCCTCAACAAATCCTTTATATTCCAATCCTTCTAATTGCACTTCACGCAATATCATTCCTGCTTTTTTTATTTCATAAAGTCCTTTAACCTCTTCCACCCCCACATTTAAAAGCCCAACACTTGGTCTTTCAGTGTGATATAAAGCGCGAAACATACCCGCTCCCATAACCGCCAAATCAACCAACTGACTAGCAGAGGCACCAATTGTTGCTCCAATATCTAAAACGATACTCTCACTGCGAAGTGTTGGCCAGATACCCGCAATACCAGGACGTTCAGCCTCTGCTAGCATTTTCAAACAAAAATAAGACATGGCCATAAGTGCACCCGTATTACCAGCAGAAATGCAAGCATCAGCTTCACCATTTTTTACCGCTTCAATGGCGTACCACATTGATGATTTACCACGTCCATTACGAAGTGCTTGGCTTGGCTTTTCATCCATGCGTGTATAACTTTCTGTAGGGCAAAAGCGCGATACAGAATCCAAACAAGGGTATTTTTTTAAAACCGGACGAACGTCCTCCTCTATTCCATAAAACAGAAAATAAATATTTGATAAATATTTTTGTACAATTGCTGCTCCTGCAATAGCTGCTTCTGGACCGTAATCACCGCCCATGACATCCACAGAAATTCTAATCACGCTTGCATATCCCACATCTTTTCATTTACATCTTTAAACATATATTATGATTTTTTGGCTCCTGAACACTCACAAAGCAAATCTTGCAAAAATCGCTCCGCAGAAAATACCGTTTAGCATACAATAGATATTTTTTTTATGTTTTTACAATCACTTCCAATTTTTCAAAACAGAAAATGGCGAGAATTTTTGCTCTGCTTCTTCTAAATTTTCAACCATATCCATCTTTATCCCCTCTTTACGTGGATAATGATTAATAGACAACTCAAAAAACTCTTCCATGATTGCACCAATATCAATTTTATCATCATAAAACACTTCAGGAGTATCAAGCCCCTCCACATCTAAAAACAATTCCCCTGTATCCTCTGATGTTTTCGGCTTCATCAAATTTGAATCTTCAGGAACAAAAACAACCTCAATATTTTCACAAAGGATATTTTCTAATGGTTCTAATGTAACAACACATAACTGTAGTATGCGCGCTTGCAACAGACCTTTTATACGCACTCCGCGTTTTTTCCACGGGAAAATATGGAAATTTCCCTCACAAGATTTTACTTCAATTAAATCATGGTTCTGAGCTAAATGTGTACATTCTTTTTTGTTTGCACAAAAATGAACCCTTATACCTTTAGCAGGTAGAGAACGTACGGATATTGGATAAGCCAAAGCAAATGTCATTTGAGGAACATTTTGAACATTCATTGACAACTCCCAAACATAAAAACGCATAAAATACTGTGTTTTTATTTATCTCAAGTATTCATGCATTTTTTTCTTTTCTAAAGAAATTCTATATGGCATAATTTGCTTTATAACAGGGAAACTCAGTGTAAGCTACGGTAGATTAAGCTAAAAAGAAAAAACTTGAGGTTGCCTTCTTGTCCTACACCTCAGTATAAAAAGGAGATATCATTGTTTCAAATGCCTCACATAATAGCCTTAATCAAACGTAAATTATTGATTGGTCTATCAATAGCAAGCATAGGAATGCTTGCGGGATGTAGTCTTCTCGATTCTTCAGGTTCGAGCCAAATTTATAGAGAGGGCTATGTTCTTGATAAAAATGCTCTAAGTTCTATTGCTATTGGCTCAAGTCAAGAGCAAGTTCTTTTAACTTTAGGGACCCCTTCATTAAAAACAAAATATGATAATGAAGTTTTTTATTACATCTCACAGACACGCTATCGTGGGATGCAGTTTATGAAAACAAAGATTATTGATCGCAAAGTTTTAGCCATTTACTTCAATAAAAATAATCAGGTTGCAAAAGTTGCTAATTACGGATTACAAGACGGTCAAGTATTTGATTTTATTACACAAACAACGCCAACTGTAACAAAAGAACATCCTTTCTTAATTCAAATTATAAAAGGCCCTGCGAATTTGCCACCCCATAACTAAATCATATAGTCTACATACCGTCTCAATATTATTAGGTCTGATACTATCAGACCTAATAATAGGGGGGATTTTTAGCTCTTATAGGCGGACTTTTTTTGCCATACTGTCGAGAACTGCATTAACAAGTTTTGGCTCATCACCTTCAAAAAACGCCTTCGCTATGTCAACATATTCATTCATGACAACCGCAACAGGAACATCTTTACGGTTGATCAACTCCCATAAACCTGCTCGTAAAATTGCTCGCAATATAGAATCAAGACGTGAAAGAGACCACTCAGCAGAAAGCTGTTGATGAAGCAGAGGATCAAGCTGCTTTTGATCTTTTACAACACCCGTTATAATAGCCAAAAACCATTGAAAATCAGCTTCAAGATACTGGTCTCCATCGATATCTTTTCCCAAACGATAAGCTTCATACTCAGCTGCTGTTTCCATAACCCCCGAACCCACAATATCCATTTGATAGAGGGCTTGAACTGCAGCGAGTCTTGCTGCTCCACGTTTATTGGCTGAACGCGGAAAATGTCTGCTTTTTATATCAGCCATATTTAACGATTATCTCCAAATCTCTTTTTTAGAGCGATCATACATAAAGCAGCTTCAGCCGCAAAACCACCTTTATTTTTGTCATCTAGTTTTGCACGCACCCATGCTTGTTCTTCGTTTTCAACAGTCAAAATACCATTTCCAATAGCCAAATGCTGATGAACAGTTAAATCCATCAATGCACGACAAGAATCATTAGCAACAATTTCAAAGTGATATGTTTCGCCCCGAATAACACAACCAAGAGCAACATAACCATCATAAGATATGTTATTTTGTTCAGCAAAAGCTATTGCACTTGGTATTTCTAATGCTCCAGGAACCGTTACAACATCATAACTTGCTTCAGCTTTTTGCAAAGTATTCACTGCACCTCTCAAAAGCGCATCAGAAATCCCCTCATAAAAACGTGCTTCAACAATCAATACGTGAGGCTTTTTACGTATCTCTTTCTTCATAATGGAATTCCACAAAAACGAATCAAAAAAAATCAAGGTTATAAAGCATAAAATTCTGAAAACGATCAATAGAGTTTTGGCTTATTCATCTTCTCTTTTTAAAGCAAAAAGTTTCGCAGCATAACGAGCAAGTTGATCAATTTCCAAATTGACCCGATCTCCAATTCTAGCTTGTCCCCACGTTGTCATTTCGAGTGTATGGCGAATAATAAGAACATCAAAAACACAATCCTCAACACCATTAACAGTCAAAGATGTCCCATTAAGTGCAATAGATCCCTTATTGACAATGAAAGGCATAAATTGTCTTGCAACTTTTAAATAAAAACGAATTGCATCCCCTTCATTTTTTTGATCAATAATTTCAGCCAAACCATCAATATGACCAGAAACCAAATGTCCTCCCATTTCATCACCTAATCGAAGCGAACGTTCCAAATTAACAAAAGTTCCTTTTGTCCATTGTGCAAGATTACTCAAACGCAATGCTTCTTCCCATGCTTCTACAGCAAACCAACCAGCAGTCGCTTGTTGTACCCCCCGCTCTACAATTGTCAGACAAATCCCTGAACACGCAATCGATGCACCAATTTCCAAACTCTGTATGTCATAGCGTGTAGAAATATCTAAACGCACCCCTTGCTTTAAAGGTTGTACATCTTCAACACAACCGATGTCTGTTATAATCCCTGTGAACATAATGTCTTACGTCTCCATTTATAAAAACGGTCATTTCCAAACATTCTTGATTCAACCTTATGAAATTGCGAAAGATAATTTCCAAAATGAGGGGCTTCAACACGACCTTCGCCTAAAATAACGGGTGCATAAAAACATATCAAATGATCCACACAACCAGCATTTAAAAACGTTTCCCCTGTCTTTACGCCCCCTTCCAATAAAACACTATTAATCCCATGTTTATAAAGCATCTGTAAAAGAGCAAAGGGTTCTACACAACCATTGTTCATCTCTACCGAATAAACAGACACACCATATTGCTCCAATGCATTTTTTTTGCTTTTCTTTGAAAGATCCACATCACAAATAACCCATGTAGGAATTTTCATGGCTGTTTGGACAACTTTTGCATCAAGGGGGATAGATAAATCTGCATCCAAAATAATACGAATTGGTGAGCGCACCTCCATCCCTGGCAAGCGGCAATTGAGTTGTGGATCATCTGCTAATATAGTACCAATACCAACGAGGATAGCATTATTTTGAGCACGTAGAATATGCGTATGGGCATGAGAAAGTGTTCCACTAATTTTTACGCTGCCCTTTTCTCTTTTTCCAACACCATTATCAGCAGAAATTGCCATTTTAAAAGTGACCGCACAGCGTTGTATCTTCCTTATGCACCAATGTGTCCATAAAGATTCAAAAGCCTCTTCAGCTAAAATGCCCTCAACCACTTCAATACCCGCTGCTCGCAAAAGAGCAATACCATGACCATCAACACGCTTGTCACAATCAGTCAGCGCAACAACAACTCGAGAAACACCTGAATCAATGAGTGCATTCACACACGGCGAAGTTTTTCCATAATGCGCACAAGGTTCTAAAGTAACATAAGCAGTCGCTCCTTGAGCTAAAGAACCAGCCATATGTAAAGCTTGCACTTCCGCATGAGGACTCCCATGAATAGCTGTTACGCCATAGCCAACAATAAATGCCCCCGCACTATTATCGTTTCGCACAATTAACGTACCAACGGAAGGATTTTCACCTGTAAGACCGACATGACGTTCTGCTAAACGAATAGCTGCAGCCATAAACCGTTCATCTTGCACTTTTTTATTCATCAAAACGAGATTCTGTATCCGCGATACCCTTTGACAATTCATCTATAACATCGTGAAAATCGCTTGCATTACGAAAATCTCGATACACAGAAGCAAAACGAATATAAGCAATATCATCAATTCTTTTCAATGCTTCCATCACAAGATGTCCAATTTTTTCTGAAGCAATCTCTGGTTCTCCCAAACTTTCAAGCTGGCGCACAATGCCAGAAATTGCTCGTTCAATATGATCAGGATCAATATTGCGCTTACGTACAGCCACATCAACTGAACGCATTAACTTATCACGATCGAATGGTTCACATCGTCCACTTTTTTTAGCAACCAAGAGCTCACGCAACTGAACACGTTCAAAAGTTGTAAAACGACCACCACAAACGGAACACACACGGCGGCGGCGAATCACTGCCCCCTCTTCTGCTGGACGTGAATCTTTAACCTGTGTATCCTCATATTGGCAGTAAGGACAGCGCATCTTTTGTGTCCTTAACGAGTACTAAGATAAGAGTAAAGAGGAAATTGACTCGTTATATCTTTTACCTTTTTCTCAACAGCCATTTCAACGGCATAATTATCTTCATCACTTTTTGCGCTCCGAAGACCATCAAGAACTTCTGAAACCAGATGACCAACTTGAATAAACTCTTTTTCTAAAAAACCACGTGTTGTGGCAGCAGGTGATCCCAAGCGAATTCCCGATGTTATAGATGGCGTTTCAGGATCAAAAGGAATACCATTTTTATTGCAGGTAATATGAGCGCGCCCCAAAGCCAATTCAGCACGTTTACCTGTTAGATTTTTGGAACGTAAATCAACCAACAACAAATGATTATCTGTACCACCAGAAACAATATTAAAACCATTACTCTGTAATATTTTTGCTAAAGTTTTCGCATTAGCGACCACATTGGCACTGTAACTCTTGAAAGAGGGACGCAAAGCCTCCTCAAATGCAACAGCCTTTGCGGCAATTACATGCATTAAAGGACCACCTTGAAGACCAGGAAAAATTGCAGAATTAACTTTTCTGGATAAAGACTCATCATTTGTCAATATTAAACCACCACGAGGACCTCGAAGCGACTTATGTGTTGTTGTTGTTACAATATGCGCATGTGGAACGGGTGAAGGATGCACGCCACCAGCAACAAGACCGGCAATATGAGACATATCAACGAGTAGATGAGCACCAATCTCATCTGCAATTTCACGGAATCGTTTCCAATCCCATAGCCGTGGATAAGATGAGCCACCCGCTATAATAAGTTTGGGCTTACGTTCTTTTGCAAGCTGCTCAACCTCATCCATATCAATAATCTGATCTTCTTGACGCACACCATAGGAAACAACATCAAACCATTTTCCTGACATATTAACAGATGAACCATGCGTAAGGTGACCACCAGCATTTAAGTCTAATCCCATAAATGTGTCACCAGGCTGAAGTAAAGCTAAAAAGACAGCTTGATTCATTTGGCTACCAGAATTAGGCTGTACATTCGCAAAAGCAGCACCAAAAAGCTGTTTTGCCCTTTCAATGGCTAAATCTTCAACGACATCAACAAATTGACACCCGCCATAGTAGCGCTTTCTTGGATAACCTTCTGCATACTTATTAGTTAAAACAGACCCCTGCGCTTCAAGGACCGCCCTTGAAACAATATTCTCTGAAGCAATCAGCTCAATTTCATGTTGTTGACGCTCAAACTCCCCTCTAATTGCATCAAAGATTGCACCATCAACAGTTTGTAAATTATCATTAAAAAAGCGCTTTTCTGCGTCACTTGCTTGCTGAGTCATAAAACACGTTCCTAACATAAAAAAAATAAAGTCACTGAACGATAACACAGCAAACCATGCAAACCAAACATTTTAAACCACTTACACTCAAAAATAATGATGCAAATATTTATCTTACTCTTTGTTATAAAAACAGTGAAAAACTTCCCTCTCAAGAATGATGAAAAATGAGATTACATTTCTTTTTTTACACTCTTATTTGTTTACACCTTTTACAAAAGGTATCTATAATCTAAAGAAATTCAATAATTTAATGATTAAAAATAATTTATAATGTGAAAAGCTGAATATAATAGGCAAAGTTAATACAAGGCAAATAAGAATGCTAACCAAAGTTTTTATTGATGGTGAACATGGCACAACCGGACTACAAATACAAAAACGCTTAGAGAAACGTACAGATTTAGAACTACTCTCTCTTGCTCATAAAGATCGCCATAATGTTCATCTGCGACAAGACTATCTTAATCAAGCCGATATTGCTATTTTGTGTCTTCCAGATGATACTGCACGCGAAACAGTTCATTGGCTTAAAAAAAATAAAAACATTAGGATTATTGATAGCTCGACAGCCCACCGTGTTGCACCAGACTGGATTTACGGTTTTCCTGAAATGACAGCAGGACAAAGAAAGCGCATCCAAGCAGCACATTATGTAACCAATCCTGGGTGCTATCCTACCGGTGCCATTAGTTTGATTCGCCCACTCCGTGAAGCAGGACTGCTAGACGCCTATTATCCCATATCGATTAACGCAATCTCCGGCTATACTGGTGGTGGAAAACAGTTGATTTTACAAATGGAAAATCAATCTCAACAAAACATTCAGGACAATTATTTTATCTATGGTCTTAATCTTGAACACAAACATGTGCCAGAAATTAAAATTTATGGACAAATCAACAAAACCCCAATTTTTATACCAAGTGTTGGTCGTTTTCCCCAAGGAATGATTGTGAATCTTCCTCTGCATCGCCATTTATTCACAAAATCAGCAAACTGTTCTGATTTGCGCGAAATTCTCGCAAACCATTACGATGGACAAAATACCATTTTAGTTGCATCACAAGAAGAAACTGCTTCACTTCAAAGACTTAATCCAGAGTGTTTAGCCAATAAAGATAATATGAAACTGTTCGTATTTGGAAATGATCGTGAAGGTATTTTTAATCTCAGCGCCATATTCGATAATTTAGGAAAAGGCGCATCAGCTGCGGCTATCCAGAACCTCGACTTAATGCTTTCAAGCGACTAAAACTCCCTAAATACAAACTTTTATTCAACAACGCGATATGCCCCTTTCGTTGCTCGCCAGTGCGCAACCGCAAAACACAACACTGCTAGTGCCATACTTTGGTGAATGAGCCCTAAACTTATCGGAACCTCATGTAACAGCGTTAAAATACCCAAGAGTGCTTGAATAATAATCATAACACAGATAAGAAATGCACGACGAGAATGGGTTGAATGTGGAATGTTTTTTTGTACATAGAAAGCATGAATAACTGAGATAATAAATAAAAAATAAGCAAAAAACCGATGAATAAATTGAACCATTAAGGAATTTTCGAATAAATTGAGCCAAACAGGACGAAGCTGCAACAATCCATCAGGAATAATCTGCCCATCCATAAGAGGCCATGTATTATAGACTTTTCCAGCATGAAGCCCCGCAACCAAAGCTCCAAAATAAATCTCTATCAAGACGAGAACAACAAGCCAAGCCGCAAAATATTGCACCTTTTGATTTGCTGGCTTTTCTGAGTATTCTGCAAGTCCTCGAGATAAATAAGTAACAAAAACAATAACAAAACATGCCGTTATAAGATGAAATGCCAAACGATATTGGCTCACACTTGTTAAATTGCTTTGCCCAATCCCTGAAGCAACCATCCACCAACCAATAAAGCCTTGAAAGGCGATAAGAATAGGCACGATAATAAGCGGGAGTAAGATATTTTTTTCAACACGCTTAGTCGCCCAAAACCAAATGAGCCCCAATAAAGCAACAAGACCAACAAGACGCCCAAGAACACGATGCGCCCATTCCCACCAAAAAATGACCTTAAAAGCACTTAAGGTCATATCAGGATTAAGCAGCTTATATTGTGCTATCTGTTGATATTTTAAAAATTCCTCTTGCCATTGATCCACACCAATCGGTGGAATAACGCCGTGTATTGGCTTCCATTCCGTTATAGATAATCCTGATCCCGTCAAACGAGTAGCGCCACCTACTAAGACAATTGCTAAACAAAGCAATAAAATAGAGTAAAGCCACACCTGTATTTGTTTTCTATTTTTCTTTTGCACGGGCGTTAAAATGCTATTGTTTAATCTCTTTACTGCCATCTCTGATTGCCCCACGCTTCTCTCCAACTACAATGCATTTTAAAATTTAAACATCAAATCTTTGTGTATTTTAGTATGTACTATAACTTTAGCAAAAAACAAGCGTACTACTATAACATGTGATACATATTTCTTTTTTACGAAGTTTATGATGCAACAACGCGATAAACAGTCTTTGGAAAGCTGCTTACCATCCGCATCATCCATTCTTGTTCATTAAGAACAGTATTACAAATATAATAGTCTGTTAGCTCTGCAAATTGCTCAAATCCATATTTTGGTTCGCTTGCCATCTCTAGGATGATAAAGTCATATTCTTTTTTAAATTCTTGTAATATATGAGAAATGTCATTTGAAAAATCTTGTGCCGAAATAGCACTTGTTAACCCCTGAGGGAGAATATCAACCCCCGTATCATAATCACGATAAATAACATCATGCAACTGGGCATTGCCCGTTAAAATATCACTCAGTCCGCGATGTGGGCCAATGACTTTCTCTATTTGTTGACCAGAAATATCGACCAACAAAATTGTTTTTTTCTCTTTTGTGAGATGAAGTGAAAGCTTTGCCGCTGTCCGTGCAGCCTCTGGTCCAATGATTGAAATAATGGTTGAAGCACGCCATTTCAAAACATCAGATAATCCCTCTATCGTAATAAAAGCTTCAAGATTTTTCATTTCTTGAGAGACTAAAATACTCTCGTTCTTCTTAAGAGTATTTTCTTTTGATCTCAAATCCTCTTCTGAGAGTTGGTCTTTTTTGCTTTTAAAGCACGGATAAAATAACAATATTCCTAGCAAAAGAGTAAGGAAGCTGGCCAATGCACTCACAAGAATATTTTTTCCATAAAGAGCCATAAAAGAAATTGGTGCTAACGTTGTTGGCATAACCACGTGGATATTTGTATTTTGTAAGAGAAGAGGATCATCATTCAATCTCCGATATGAACCAATAATTTTTTCTCTTCGTTGAGCAGACTTGTTCATCGCTTTATTTTGTGCATCGACTGCTGCTTTTATTTTATTTTCAAACTCGTTAAATATTTCATTCAAAGATTGGGATTGATCTTTTACAAAAAAGTTCATTCTTTTTTTGAGTTGTTTTTCTAATTCCGTTGCAATAACCTCATCTGAATGAACTTGATAAACAATTTGTAAAATTTTATTTTTTAATTGATGAGAAACTGTCTCTAATTCTGCAGTCATTGCTTTAATTTGAGGATGTGTCCACCCCAATTGCGCCGCCATATGTGCTCTTTGCGTTTCCAAAAGATCGCGTTTAGATTCCAGAGCAACAATTGCTGAATTACCTGCAATAAATGATAAAGACAATAAAGACTGTCCCTTTTCACGCATCATGTTAATCATTGAATTCAAACTTGTTAAATGAATACGCTTTAAAGTTGCTTCCGTTAATTGCATAGAAAGATCATGAAGCTCTGTTTGTTTTACACCATGCTGAATAAAAGACTCAACAGATATACGAAATCCCTGCACGATATTAACGATTGCAGTATTATCATATTGTTTGTCTTCTAATTTATCATTTAACAAGAATTGTTTCTGTTTTATGATTGCTTGTGAAAATGCGGAAAACCAAGTTTCCAACCCACGTTGAGCTGCTTCAAGTGTCTCAGCTTCAAAAGTCAAATCGATAAAATCACCACGACGCGATAAACGGATATTTTCATGATTTTTTTTCTTATTAAAAGCACTTAAAGAAAATTGCGAATCATTGAAGAACATAGGCTGTGCAAACAAAAAGGCGATAACATTGTCTTGCTTTTTGATTGGTAACGGTTTTCCTACAGAATCAGATAATGAAAATATTAAAGTTGCTTGGTAACCACGGGGCTGGACAAAATAATACAACCAAATCAAAGATATACATAGCACTTGTAATAGCAAAACAATCAAAATGCTTCGCCATACGGTACGTACGAATAGTCTTTTATTACACTTAAGACTCATCTTTATTTTAACCAGCAAAATACTTCTTCATATTGTTTTATTAAGAGAAAGTAGTAACTATCCTCTTAACTTGCTGTCATATTATTTTCAGATAATAAAAACATAAAATTTAAGCACAAATGTTCAGCAATAGCTTTAAAGAACTTAATTCATATTTTTTTTGATGTTCTCTAATTGTTTTTTTGCTTCAGAAGTAATAACGGCTCTAATGGTAACAGACCCATCATCATGTCCTTCTTGCATTATTTCCGCAGAGTTTTCATAAAACCAATCGATAAGCGACATTTCATGAGGTTTTAAAAGATATTCAATGCTTTGCACCTCTCCAAAAATTCGCTTTTCAATGGCTCTTAATAATTGATCGAGTCCATCCCCCTTAAGCGCTGATACCATGAGAGCAGGATTTAATCGTGTTTTTGCGCTTGTTTGTAAAACATTCAATGCCTGCTCATCCAACATATCAATCTTATTCCAAACTTCTATGATATGCTCCATATCATCAATATCGATATCAAGACTTGAAAGCACTTCTAAAACATCTTGAGCATGTGCACGATGATCAAGATCTGACATATCTCTTACATGAAGAATGAGATCCGCTTCAACCACTTCTTCAAGGGTTGCTCTAAAAGCTGCAATCAAATTTGTTGGCAAGTTAGAAATAAACCCTACAGTATCAGACAAAAGAATAGTTTTTCCATGGGGAAGAACAACTTTGCGCAAAGTCGGATCAAGCGTTGCAAATAACATATTCTTTGCTAAAACATCTGCACCACTTAAACGGTTAAAGAGAGTTGATTTTCCTGTATTCGTATATCCTACCAGTGCCACAACAGGATAAGATGTTTTTTTCCTTTTTGCTCTATGAAGTGCACGTGTTTTAATAACCGTTTCCAATTCGCGTCGAATACGAATAATTTTCTCTTGTAAAAGACGCCTGTCTGCTTCAATTTGCGTTTCACCAGGTCCACCTAAGAAGCCACGCCCCCCCCGTTGCCTTTCCAAGTGCGTCCAACTACGCACAAGTCGCCCTTTTTGATAGGACAAATGCGCTAACTCTACTTGCAAAACTCCTTCTTTTGTTCGTGCACGATCCCCAAAAATTTCAAGAATCAAAGCCGTTCTATCGATAACTTTGCAATTCCATAATTTTTCTAAATTACGCTGCTGTACTGGTGTTAAAAAGTGATCTACAATCGCAAGCTCAATAGAATATTCATCTATGTAACAGGTTAACGCATCTACTTTACCTTTTCCAAAGAGAGTTGCAGAGCGAGGCGTTGCAATATTAATCGTTTCATAATTAACAACTTCTAACCTTATAGCACACGCTAAGCCTAATGACTCTTTAACACGAGAAGATATCGAACACTCTCTCAAAGAGCTTTCACTTCTATTTTCTTGAAAAATTGGTATCAAAACAAGTGCGCGCACCTGTCCTGTATTCTGCGAAAATATCCCTCCTAATCTCTCATTTTCATTTATCATAGCAATCTAAGTACTTTTAAAATGGGATAAGAGGTCTATCTTAAAATGACATGCTTACTCAGGACTTTCACCCTCAAACATCTGCACAGGCTGTCCAGGCATAATCGTAGAAATAGCATGCTTATAAACCAATTGCGCGTGTCCATCTCGGCGTAAAAGAACACAAAAATTATCAAATGAAGTTACAATACCTGTGAGTTTAACGCCATTGACAAGAAAAATTGTAAGGGAAATTTTTTGCTTACGCACCGTATTTAAAAACACATCTTGCAGGTGTTGTGATCGCTCTGCCATTATTCTTACACCTTCATCTCGATTGCATAAAATATTCGTGCATGCATATCGACTGAAAAATATCCAATTGTCAACGTAGAAGCTTCAAAATTTAGCAACAAACAACTGAAATTAGAGAAAAAACGGCTCTTTAAGGCAATAATAAAGCGCAACTTACGAAAAGCTATATTAAATTAAAAATTTTTCCACGTTTACTTTTTTATGAGCTTACAATTCAAAGGCATACTTTTATACATCCTAAGCTATTACAGACTATATGTGATGATGAAGCTGCTTCATTTAGAATCAATAAAAGTAAACGGACAACAATATTTATTAACGATCATCGGTATTAATAGAGAGGTATTCGCCACCCTACTGTATATATAACCGCCATTAAATTATCCTTATTTCAAAGACTAGCGGCTTATAAAGTTTTTTATAAACACAAGTTGTAAACAGTATTTTTGTTTTTGTTAGATTCAAATAATAAATTGTTTTTACTATATTTTATAACATTTTTAAACAGGGTATAAGAAACCGCGTTAACTTTATCTTGATAAGTTTTTAAAATTTTTTCCTAAGCATATTCCTTTCTAAATAATTAACAGCTAGTATGTAGAAATTATGTGGAAGAGGACGTATCCCTTTTCCGTCTGTAAGAGTACGAGGCGAGTATGGCACGCAGAACCAAATTGCAAACATTTGAAGTTGAAGTTGAAGAAGCCCTCACAAAAGCTATGAACTTTGATTTCAATGACACAGAATTTGAAACAATATCATCCAATAATTCTGAAAATATTGTTAATGTCGATGATCTGATTCAAAAAATTGCAATGGCAGAAGAAGAATTCTTTGCTGAAAACGGTACGTCAACTTTTGTTTCTAATATTCATGATGAAGCTGTTGTTGATAAATCCGTTGTTGAACAGCTTTTCGCTCCAAAACCTTCACCTGATATTTCAGGTGGAACTGTTCATAATACATTGTTGTCTACAAAACTTCTTCCTGCAAATGATGATATAACAACCCCTGTAAATTTTGGACTATTAAAGCAGCGTTCTTCCTCTCGAGTCTACTGGTATACAACAGCGCTTAGTGCTTTATGGGCAACGGGAGGAGCTTTTATTGCGCATAAGCTCGCACCTACCGGACTCAGCTCCTTATCCAATATCAGCACTTTTGTTACATCCCCAACAGGACTCGCTGTAGCAGCCGGAACAGCAATTCCTATCCTTATATCTTGGGGCGTTGCTCAATTAACAAAACGTTCAAACGACTTGCATAACATTGCTCTTCTTATGACAAATGCTGCACAACGCCTTAGTGAACCACAACATTTATCTGAAAAACAAGCTATTGCTATAGGGCAAACCATTCGTGAAGAAGTAGCGGCAATGAACGAAGGTATTGAACGTACCCTCGGACGTGCTGTTGAACTTGAAGCAATCATACAAGGTGAAGTTCACAACCTAGAACAAGCCTATGCTGAGAATGAATCACGTATTCACACATTAATCAAAGAATTGAGCAATGAACGCATCGCCATTTTGAATCACGCAGATCGCGTACAATCAACAATTAAAGGAACCCAAGAACAACTGAGTGATGAATTTGGTTTAGTTACCTCTAAAATTGTAACCAATGTTGAAAAGCTTGCACAAACTCTCTCTCAAACTTTACAAAAACAAGGTGAAGACCTTGTTGAAAAACTTTCCTATGCCGGTGATGGCGTAACAAATCAGCTTGTTGAAAAATTTAACGAAACAACAACACAAATTCAGCAGAAAAACACAGATTTTTTTCATGAATTAGGAAAAAACTTCGATGGTTTTGCAAAACGATTTGATCATAATGAAAAGCAAATAGAAAAAACCTTTAATGAAACAGCTGAAAAAGCGGAAGTACATGTTGCTAAAATTGCAACACATATACAGGCAGTAACAGATCAAACTTTGCACGCTGTCGATGAAAAGTTTAAAGCCTTGGATAAAGCTCTTATTGATCGTAATAATCAATCTCTACAGAATTTTGATGAGAAGATCTTAAAGCTCGACGACCAAGCACATAAACTCTCTTCTAAATTTGATAACGTAACCTCGCAAGCAATTGGAGCCTTTGAACAACGTTTAGCAACTGTTGATCTTTCTCTTAAAGAACATAGTGATTCGATCATTGATTCCTTTATAGAACGCAGTCAAGCTTTAGAAGATAATGCTGAAAAACTTGGTAACTTCTTGGAATCTCATGTCTTGAAAATAAATGAAAACCTCCAGGAAAAAACAGCAGACATTACCCATGCATTTACAAATGGACGTGAAGCTATTCTTTCTGCAATTGATAAAAGTAAAGAAAGTCTGAGAGAAGAAATTCAGTATGTCGACAATGCCATTGTTGATATCATACAAGAACGTTCACAAGATTTTAAAGTACAACTTTCTGATCAACGAGCTCTTATGGCAGACATGCTCGATAACGAGAAGAATAAAATTGCGGATACATTAAGAAATCAAATTGATGTCTTGTCCCAAAATACTTCTCATATTGAAAAAGTTTTGGCTGACAATATTCAAGTCGTTGATAAACAGGCTGAAAATCATATCACAAACATCATTCAATGCACTGAAAAACTACAAGATGTCATTGTACAAAGCTGCAATACAACCCAAGATGCTTTAGAAGCACAAGCGAGAAATATTGATATCCGTGCCGATGCTCTGCGTGACTCTTTAGCGATTAATAGTTTTTCTCTCAATGAAGTTCTTGCCGATCAAGCACGCACACTTGAGCAACGCATGGAAACAATCCATAACCTCATTGCAAAAAGTGATATACGTGTCGATGTTGCATTGAAACAACAAATAGATTTAGTTGAGAGTGCACTTGTTGCCAATAATAAGAACATTACTGAAACGGTTCAAGATCATATCAAAAACCTTGAAAGCCATGCCGAAATTTTAAAGAATACTCTCTCTCAATCGAGTGGTGTTTTCTTTGAAACCCTTGAAACACGTATGGAATCATTCGATACAGATCTAGAAGATCGTGCACACAAGATTTTTGAACGGACAACAACGCTAGAGGAAACATTATCTGAAAAATTTAGCCAAATCTGTGAAGCCATTGATATGCAAACATCTGTTATTGAGGAACGTTCTGACACGTTAAAAACGTCTCTCATGCTTAATAATGAGCAAAGTCAGATAATTCAACAAGCGCTGGAAAGCAGTGTTGACAATATGCGTGTAACCTTAGAAGACTCTGTTAATACAGTTACAGATAATCTGCATAACAAGATTATAAAAGCTTCTGATATTCTTTCTTCTACGAGTGAACAAATTCTTTCATCTGTTACAAATGTTACTGCACAAGCAGAAAATATTCTCTCAGAATCAGGCAATCGCATTGTATCAAATGTCAAAAAAACTGTTTATGATACCAGTGAAAAAGTTCTGTCCGTTCTGTCTGAACAAACAGCGCATACTGTCGAAGCTTTTGCAACAGCCAGTCATAATGCACAAGCATTATTGAATGAAACCATTCACACATCAACAACAGCAATAGAGCAAGTTCTTAATGAACGCTGTGATGTTCTTCATCACTCTATGCAAAATTTTAAAAATGATTTAGGGTATCAGCTCTCTGATGTAACGAGCCGTCTGGAAAATGCAGAAAATCAAACAGCAACACAAATTTCAAAACATGTTGGAAAAATAACAGAGCTGACAAATCACTTAAATCAAGCAGCGCAAAATACGACAGAATCAATAGATTCTTTAACACAGCATATCGGTGAACAACTCTCTCTCTCCACACAAGAAGCTGAACAAAGAATTTATGCACATAATGAATTTTTAGTGAATAGCTTAACCAAAGCTAACTCTGAAACAATTCAAACAATAACGGTTATGAAGGAAGAACTTGTTAATAATGTCTCATCCGTCTTAACACAGTTGAATCAATCAATTTACAATTTTCACGAAAATAGTAATGTTTTATTATCAGCTGTTCAAAATATTGATGGTCAGTTTAATGAGAGTGCGAATAATTTTTTCCGCAACACGGACCAAGTAGCAGAGCGTTTGTCAGCCTCAAATCAAGCGCTCAATAATAATGTTGAAATTCTGCAAGGACTTTCAAAGAATACCTTTGAACAAATTAATCATATAACGAGCAGTTTTGGTGAACATGCAAAAACACTTTCCCAAACTATTCATGTTCTTGAACAGTCTGAAAATTCACTTAGTGCAACACTTGAAGAAAAACATAATATGCTTTCTGTATTAAGCGATGCTCTTGTTTCAAAGTCTCATGAAATTAATCAATTGATTGGACATTATGAAAAAATCTTCAACTCAGCACTTGAACGCTCTGATAAAAATGCACGTAACTCCACAAATTCATTCCAACAATCACTTAATAGGCTTGTTAGTGAAGCATCGACGCGTTTTTCAGAAGCAGCAGAAGACATACGTCGCTCCGCTGATGAAGTTCGTTTAGAGCTTTCAAAGATTAATAATGATATCAATGAAAATGTTAAAAAACTTCCAGAAAAGACAAAAGAAACAACGCAAACAATTCGCACAGCTTTGAATGAACAGATTACAGCGTTACAAGATCTAGTCAGTGTTATACAAAATGATCAAAAGAGCGCAAAAAAACAGCTGATATCAGAATTTCCTGCATCATCAATGTTTAATCAAAGAAATGACAATTCCACTGAGTCCGTTAAAAAGATCGTACCACCTAAGCCTATTTTGCAACAAGATCAAAGCAAAAAAAGACCAAATAAATGGGTGTCAAATCTCTTAGAAAGAGCTTCACGTGAAGAAACGTTTTATGATGCTCCCCCTAGTGATGATGTTTTAACATCAGTGCAAACAAAACCATCTCCTGCAAACAGCTCTCTTAATTCATTAGCTTCTGGTATAGTGAAAGCTATTAATCACAATGCCATTGTTGAGCTATGGGATCATTATCAACGTGGACAAAAAAACATCGTAACAGAACGCCTTTATACCTTAAATGGACAAAAAATATTTGAAATGATTAAGAGAAAATATATGAGCGATTTTGAGTTTAAACGTTCAGTGAATCAATATGTTACAGATTTCGAAAAGCTCTTACGTGATATATCGCGTAGTTCTGGTTCTTCCAGCTCAGTTCGCAAATACCTGATATCAGATACCGGAAAAGTTTATACTATGCTTGCTCATGCAAGTGGTCGAATCCAATAAAAAATAAGAAAAGTGGAAAAAGATATTTTTTCCACTTTTTTCCTCTCCAGTTGTTTTAATGGCTCATCGTAGAGTACTTTGCTTTCAACTACGGCTTTGTACTTCAAAGGCTGGAATAATTGGCATGCGGTTTTCTTTGATATCCTAAGCAATAACCCTAAAGAAGCGTAATGACTTATCAAACAACATATCACTTTAAGAATGATAAGCATATTTTCTATTTTCTTATCTTTTTCTTAACTCCTTTATTTTTCATAGTTTCATAAAGGTACAAAATAGGTAATAATTATTTTTGCTAATTGTGAAAAAATCCCATGCTCTTATATTAAAATAGCTCATAGAAACATTTCTATTTATTTTTCAAACGTTTTTTATCCACACATTACTCTCGTTTGAATTATGTAATTGAATATTTTTTATTATATTAGGTGAATTTTAAATAAAAGAATCTTATTGTATTCAAATTTCTCATTCAACATACGAAATGATGCATTATAAATTATAAAGAAAAGCGTTATGCTAAACATATGATTTTCATGTATCAAATCCGCAATTACAGCCATTTCAGCCACATCTTTGTTTATTAAAACACATAATTGTCAGTATATAAAAGATACAGCTTTCACTATTAAGAATCCAATTGAACAATGAACAACACAACTTCCATTCTCAACGTTCCAGTTTCCTTTAAAATAGCTGAATAAACAATTTATAAATTACAAATTGTTATTTAAAATTTCTTCTACCTCCGTATAAAACTTTAAATAAAATATATATTTTATAAAAAATGGATGAAATTGATAGGAACCGTTCTTCTGTTCTTTCCTTATTTTGTAAACATTGCAAAAAAATAATGGCTTGATAATGTAATCGTTAGAAAATATTTTATTTTTTTGTAAAATAATCAACTTTTACGAGTTTTATTAAGGAAAGAAAAACAAATGTGCTGCTATCAATGAAATTATTCATGCACACAAACAAAAAGAATCATCAAACTGGTTTTACGATCCAGAAGAATTTGCTCATGCTCATGCATTTTGATATTCAGAGAAATGAGGATCTATTAGTGGACAAAACCTTATCGTAGATGGAACATCTCATATACACATACGCTAACTTGGATATCATAAAAATGTCTAGAGAACGAAATAGTGATTTCAGTTCACCAAAAGCTGAACTTGACAGTGCCGCACTTTTTTATCACCAACACCCAAAACCTGGAAAATTGGAAATACAAGCAACAAAACCTCTTGATAATCAACGTGATTTAGCTCTTGCTTATTCTCCAGGCGTTGCAGCACCATGTCTTGCGATTCATGAAGATCCCAATCTTGCTGCTCAATATACCTCCCGTGCTAATTTAGTCGCTGTTATATCCAATGGAACTGCTGTTCTTGGTTTAGGAAACATTGGTCCACTCGCTTCAAAGCCAGTTATGGAAGGCAAAGCCGTTTTATTTAAAAAATTTGCGAATATTGATGTTTTTGATATTGAAATTGATGCATTCGATATAGAACAAATGGTACAAACGATATCAACCTTAGAACCTACATTCGGTGGTATTAATCTTGAAGACATTAAGGCTCCTGAATGTTTTGATATCGAAGAAAAGCTTCGTGCTAAAATGAATATTCCAGTTTTTCATGATGACCAACATGGAACTGCCATTATTGTTTCTGCAGCTGTATTAAATGCCTTAACTCTTTCAGGAAAAAAAATTGAAAATGCAAAAATAGTTACCTCAGGTGCAGGTGCTGCTGCCCTAGCTTGTCTTAATCTTTTGGTTCGTCTTGGGGCGAAAGTTGAAAATATTTGGCTTAGTGACTTAGAGGGGGTTGTTTATGAAGGTCGCAAGACCCTTATGGATCGTTGGAAAATCAATTACGCACAAAAAACGGACGCACGAACTTTATCTGATATTATTGATGATGCGGATATTTTTCTAGGCCTATCTGCGGGTGGTGTTTTAAAGCCTGAATATCTTAAAAGAATGGCTCAAAATCCACTCATTTTAGCGCTGGCTAATCCAGTACCAGAAATTATGCCTGAAGAAGCACGCTCTATACGACCAGATGCAATGATCTGTACAGGACGCTCTGATTATCCCAATCAAGTTAATAATGTCCTTTGTTTTCCCTATATCTTCCGTGGTGCATTAGACGTAGGTGCTTGTGCAATTAATGAAGAAATGAAAATGGCCGCTGTTCATGCGATTGCTGCCCTTGCACGTGAAGAAACTTCAGATGTTGTAGCACGTGCATACTCAAAAGAACCACCCAATTTTGGACCAGACTATCTGATCCCCTCTCCTTTTGATCCGCGTTTAATACTGCGTATTGCTCCCGCTGTTGCTAAAGCAGCAATGGCAACTGGTGTCGCCATTCGTCCCATTGAAGATATGGAAGCCTACTATGATATCCTCAATCGATTTGTCTTTCTTTCTGGTTTAACAATGAAACCTGTTTTTGCTGCAGCAAAAACAGCAAAACGTAAACGCGTCATCTATGCTAATGGTGAAGATGAACGCGTCCTTCGTGCAGCACAAGTTGTCATTGAAGAACAAACCGCAACGCCTCTCCTTATCGGCCGTCCACATGTCGTAGAAGCGAGATTAAAACGCTTTGGTTTAAGAATTCGTCCTGGTATAGATTTTGAATTAACCAACCCTGAAGATGATCCACGTTTTCGTGATTATGTTAATTTATTTTTTCATTATACAGGAAGGCGTGGTGTTACGCCTGAAATGGCAAAAACAGTAGTAAGAACATCAACAACGGCTATTGCTGCCCTTGCCGTCATGCGTGAAGAAGCAGATGCAATGATTTGCGGCTTAGAAGGACGTTTTGAACGTCAACTTGAATTAATTGAACAAATTATCGGTCTTGATCCTAATGTTCATCGTTTTTCTGCTATGAGTTTGCTTATCTCTCAACAACGTACTCTTTTCCTCACAGATACTTACGTCAACGAAAATCCTTCTGCAGAAGAAATCGCTGAAATGACTGTATTGGCAGCTCAAGAAGTTGAAGCATTTGGAATAACACCAAAAGCAGCCTTATTATCACACTCAAACTTTGGTTCTAAAAACACAGAAAGTGCGCGTAAAATGCGACGTGCAACAGAAATTCTTGCCAAATTACACCCTGATTTAGAAGCAGACGGTGAAATGCATGGTGATTCTGCCCTTTCCAAAGTTTTTCGTGATCGTGTTTTTCCTGATTCTCGTCTTAAAAGTGAAGCTAATTTGCTTGTCTTTCCAACACTTGATGCAGCCAATATCACGCTCAACACTGTTAAAAGCCTCACAAATGCACTCCATGTTGGTCCTATTCTAATCGGGGCAGCACGTCCCGCCCATATCTTAACGCCCTCAGTAACTTCACGGGGAGTTGTTAATATAACAGCCCTTGCTGTCCTTGCAGCCAATAGAAAAAATATACTCGTAAAATAAATGCGCAATAAAATTTCAAAGTTTTTTAAATATTGAGATATAGCGTTTCATGTACTGTAAACCTCTTTTCTCTATAGAGAAAGATAGCTATATTCTGGATTAAGTCTTTTTTTTTAAGAGAAAAAAGGCTAGAAGAACGATATTAAATGTATTTTGAATTTACTAACTCTATAATAAGGAATCCGTACATTGCCTTCCACGTTTGATAAAGTTGCTGATATCATAGCAGAAATCAGTGAAATTGATCGCAATACAATTACACCTGAAAGTCATACAATTGACGATCTAGGAATCGACAGTCTTGATTTTCTTGATATTGTTTTCGCTATTGATAAAGCTTTCGGAATAAAAGTCCCTCTAGAACAATGGACACAAGAAGTCAACGAAGGTACTGTTGCAACAGAAGAATACTTTGTTCTTAAAAACCTTTGTGCAAAAATTGATGATCTCGTTGCCTTAAAACAGGCGGAGTAGTTTTTTCACCATGCATGATCAATCTGTATTCATCACTGGTATAGGCCTCATAAGCTCTCTGGGGGAAGGAGTTGATCAACATTGGAATCTCTTAAATGATCCAATCCGTACACCAAACCTAGATTGTACAACTTTTTCACCCTACACGGTTCATAAATTGCCCGAAATTGATTGGAGTTTACAAATTCCTAAAAAAAGTGATCAACGGCAAATGGGAACATGGCAGCGTCTTGGTACCTATGCGGCTGGTCTTGCTCTTGATGATGCTGGCATGAAAAATGATGAACACCTCACTTCAACAATGGACATGATTGTAGCAGCAAGTGGAGGAGAGCGTGATATTACTGTTGATACACAGATTCTTTCTAAAGCGCGCGCAGTTGCCGATCATGCCTCTATGTTAAATGTTGCTCTTTCAACCGAACTTCGTCCAACATTATTTTTGGCACAACTTTCAAACCTTTTGGCAGGAAACATTTCAATTGTTCATAAAGTCACTGGATCATCTCGTACATTTATGGGAGAAGAAGGCAGTGGGCTTTCTGCTCTTCAAATTGCTGTAGCTCGCATTAAATCAGGTCAAAGTACCCATGCTCTTGTAGGAGGTTCCTATAATGCACAAAGTTATGATATGTTGTTGGCGCATGAACTTGGTGGTCTTTTAACCCATAATGGATGGAGCCCAGTGTGGGATCGTGAAATCCACCCCGGCGGCGGTATCATAGCCGGTTCTGGTGGTATCTTCCTAGTTCTTGAAAGTGGAGAACATGCAAAAAAGCGCAACGCACGTGCTTATGCTGAAATTAGCCAAATTATTACAAACCAAACAGATAGAACCAAAATTCCACTTAGAGAATCAATTGCAACAATGTTAAAAACTGCGGGCGCTAAATCTGCCCTAGCCATTTCAGCAGCCTCAGGAGCTCACGAAGCAACAAAAGCAGAACAAAATGCTCTTGATAATGCTGATCTATCTTACCGTGGCATTACAACATTATTTGGTTATATGCGGGAAGCACAATTTCCTCTAGCTCTAGCTCTTGCAGCACTTTCAATTGAAAAAAAACACAGTTTTCCAGCGTTAAGTCCTCATGAAAAACCTTTTTCTAAAGAAGTACGTGAAATATTTGTTACAACTATTGGTATAAAAAGAGCTGAAGGTATTGTGCGTCTTACAGCTGTTTGAAGGGAATTTCTATAGTGAAATATCATGATCATTTTGGACGTCCACTTGTAGCAATAACTGGGGCAGGCATCGTCACATCACTGGGACAAGGAAAACATGAAAATTGGCAAAAATTAACAAGCGGTGTAAGCGGTATCCACAAAATAACACGTTTTCCCGTTGAGGGATTAAATACATATATTGCTGGAACAATTGATTTTCTCAAAGAAAGTACACTTGGTGCTTCAGCTCTTTCTGAGAAGCTTGCACATCTTTCCGCTGAAGAAGCTTTGGAACAAGCTGCTGTTGATAAAAAAAATTTTAATGGACCACTCTTTCTAGCTGCTCCTCCTGTTGAACTTGAATGGACCGCACGTTTTAGTCTTGATCAAGAGGACGAATTCAATGGTGAACCTTCTTATGCACACCTTCTTAAAGTCTGTAAGAATAAACTCCATGAAACGCTTTTTGAAGCCACACAATTTGGTGCAATTGCAGAAAAACTTCAAAAAACATTTGGCACAAAAGGACTTCCTGTTACACTTTCCACTGCTTGTGCATCTGGTGCAACAGCAATTCAATTAGGAGTTGAATCTATTAGACGGGGAGAGACAAATCGAGCTCTCATAATTGCGACAGATGGATCAGTTTCAGCTGAATCTCTCATCCGTTTTTCGTTACTATCTGCTCTTTCAACCCAAAATGAGCCTGCTGAAAAAGCAGCAAAACCCTTTAGCCGTGATCGGGATGGATTTGTTATGGCAGAAGGCTCAGGTGCTTTTGTTCTTGAATCTCTTCAAAGCGCATTAAACCGTAATGCTACAGTTTTAGGAATTTTAGCTGGCTGTGGAGAAACAGCCGATGATTTTCACCGTACTCGTTCAAAACCCGATGCATCACCAGCAATTGAATCCATCCGCAAAGCTTTAGATGATGCAAAAATAACCATCAATGAAATTGATTATATTAATGCACATGGAACTTCCACACCTGAAAATGAGAAAATGGAATATCTTGCATTATCAACAGTATTCGGTGATCTTTTAGAGCATATTCCAGTCTCTTCTAATAAATCAATGATTGGGCATACATTAACTGCTGCTGGTGCAATAGAAGCGGTTTTTTCGCTTTTAACCATTCAATCGGGGATACTTCCACCTACAATAAATTATGATAATCCTGACCCTGATATCCCTTTAGATGTTGTTCCTCATCATAGCCGTAAAGCCTGTGTCAATGCAGTTTTGTCCAACTCATTTGGATTTGGTGGTCAAAATATGAGTCTTGTCATCACTGCATATAAAGGATAATCCTTTAATAATAAAATTTTATAACGCTAACCTAATAACATATTTAAAGGGAATGGTAATGCGTGCACTGCAACTCTTCGATGATCGTCGGCTTGAAATCACTAATATTTCCCCGCCATCTTCACCTAGTCTAGGTGAAGTAACTGTGCGGATAAAAGCCGTTGCTCTTAATCATATTGATGTATGGGGATGGCGTGGCATGGCTTTTGCGAAAAGAAAAATGCCCCTCATCATTGGTGCAGAAGCCTCTGGTGAAGTTATACAAATAGGAGATGGCGTTGAACATCTCCAACTTGGACAGATTGTCTCAATTTATGGTGCACAAACCTGCGGAGTATGCCAAGCTTGTCATGAAGGACGAGATAATCTTTGCAGTCATGTAAAGGGAGTCTACGGTTTTCACCTTGATGGATTTGCGTGTGAGCTTGTCAATTTGCCAGCACGTTTATTAGTTCCATCACCTCCCCAATGTGATGAATTGCAGGCAGCGGTTGCTCCAATTACTTTTGGTACCGTAGAACATATGCTTTTCGATAACGCAAAACTACAAGCAGGAGAAACAATCCTGATACAGGCTGGTGGTTCAGGTATTGGCTCTGCAGCCATTCAACTTGCAAAACACATGGGCTGTACAGTTATCACAACTGTAGGTTCAGATGAAAAAATTGCAAAAGCACACTCTCTTGGAGCAGATCATGTGATTAATTATCGTAAAGATCGTTTTGAAGGTGTGGTGCGTAAATTAACCCAAAAAAAAGGTGTTGACGTTGTTTTTGAGCATGTTGGTGTAGATACATGGAACGGTTCTTTGTTATGTATGAAAAAAGGAGCACGCTTAGTGACTTGCGGCTCTACCTCTGGTGTTTCAGCACCAATAAATCTCATGCAATTATTCCAACAACAACTTAAGATATTCGGTTCATTTGGCTGCCGTATGGAAAATATGAAAAATGCCATGCAAAAAATGGCAGAAAAAACTGTACACCCTGTCATTGATACAATTGTTGAGCTTGATGAAATTGATACAGCTTTAAAACGAATGGAGAGCCGTGATGTTTTTGGTAAAATTATCCTTAAAATCGATTAAATCATGATGAAGCTTTCTCTTAAAAATCTCATATATCTTATTAAAATTATAGCTAAAAAAATATCCTACTTGTTATGGGCATATCTGCTCTTTGGTTCTTTATTTATTCTAAAATGCTTTCCTGCCAAAATGGGAGTCTCTTTTTTTTCTTGGTTAGTAAAAAAAATTGGTCCCCTTTTACATCGTCATCAAATCACACTTAAAAATCTTAGAGGTGCATATCCAGAAAAAACAGAGCAAGAACTCCATGCAATTGCAATAGAAATGTGGGAAAATATAGGACGTTTCCTAGCCGAATATATTTTTCTTGATAAAATTTTTGATTTTGATCCTCATGCAGACGAGCCAGGTTTCATTGAGGTTAAAGGCGTTGAAATATTTGAGCGATTAAAAAATGAAAAAAAACCACATATTTTTTTCACCGCACATACTGGAAATTTTGAACTTCTGCCTATTTGTGCACAAAGTTTTGATCTTAATGTTACAGTATTATTTAGACCACCCAATAATCCCTATGTTGCCAAACGAGTCCTTAAAGCACGACAAACTTCTATGGGGCATCTTATTCCCTCCAAGGCCGGTGCAGCATGGGCATTAGCAGCCAAATTAGAAAAAGGTGAAAATGTTGGTATGCTCGTTGATCAAAAATTTCGCCGCGGTATCATGGGAACATTTTTTAACAGACCTCTTAAAACAAATCCCTTAATTATAAAACTCGCTCGACAATATGACTGTGATATTTATCCAGCACGTTGTATTCGTTTGCCTAATGGACGTCATCGTTTAGAGTTATATGAACATATAGAACTTCCACGTGATGAAAAAAATGATATCGATATAGCTGCTTCTACGCAAAAATTAAATGATATTGTTGAATCTTGGGTCCGTGAATATCCTGGACAATGGATGTGGTTACATAGACGTTGGGACACCTAACATAAGGCTCTATTGCTTACAAAGGAAGTGCAAATGTTAGCTTCAAAAGACATCAAAGATCTCATTGCAATTATCACTGCATTACGAAATTCTGATAGCGGTTGTATCTGGCATAAAAAACAAACTTTTGAATCCCTCATACCCTATATGCTCGAAGAAGTTTACGAAGTAATCGATGCCATTGAACGAAAAAACCGAAAGGATCTCTGTGAAGAACTTGGAGATCTTCTTTTACAAGTTATCTATCATGCTACCATTGCACAAGAAGAAGGCAGCTTTACTTTTGAAGATGTTGTTTATGCAATCACGGCAAAAATGATTCGACGCCATCCTCACGTTTTTGGAAATGCCGAGCAAAAAAAACGAGGATTTATAAAAGAAGAGTGGGAATATATAAAAAAAAGAGAACAGGTTGAACAAAAAAAATTGCGCGAAGAAAAAAACAACAATTCCTCCACAAGCATACTCGCACAAGTAAAACAAATCCAGCCAGCAAACCAAGAGGCACTTGCTTTACAAGAAGCAGCAGCTAAAGTAGGTTTTGATTGGAAAAAAAGTGATAAAGTTTTTGAAAAAATAGAAGAAGAACTCGAAGAGCTCAAAGAAGCCATCAAAAATAAACAAAATTCAGAGATAGAAGCAGAGTTTGGAGATCTCTACTTTATTCTCCTTAATCTCGCACGCCACTTAGCGATTGATCCACAAAAAGCATTAAAAAAAACGAATATAAAATTTCGAAACCGTTTTGCCTATATTGAAGAAAAGCTATCCACTCAATCTAAAACACTCACTGACGCATCCTTGAATGAAATGGAAGCACTTTGGAAACAAGCTAAAAATGAACAATAAAAATATTAGATTTTTTCTACCTCAAAGAACAAGTCCCTCTAAAATTACTGAATTATAATTCAGCTCAGCTCAATTTGTTTTATATTGATCCTGCGTAGCAGGACGAAGTTCCACCGATTCGCCACACCCACATGCTGAAACTTGATTAGGATTTTTAAAGACAAAACCAGAACGAAGCGTTGTCACTTCATAATCCATCTGCGTCCCTAATAAAAATAATACCGCATCATGTGCTACGAAAACACGGGCACCATTCACTTCAACAACATCCGCATCTATCCCCTTTTCTTTGACAAGAGTAATTGTATACTCCATCCCTGCACAACCACCTTTTTTGATACCAACAAGAATACCCTGTGCATCTTTTGCATCCATAATCGCTTTAACACGATCCACTGCTGCTTCCGTCAAATTTATTACCGAAAAACGGCTCATGGTTTACTCTTTTCTTAGTTCAATAAACACTTTGAAAGTTTTTCCTCTATAATATTGTATCTAGTATTTTAGAAAAAAAACAACAAAACCTAAATTAAAGTATTCTGACCTTGTTTATTTGGATAAAAATGCGTACCCATAAAATGAGATTTATGATTATACAATCCAGAACTTACAATTTTTTGTCCACATAAAACACAAAATACTTCGTCTATAAAAACTCTAAACAAAGGAAAACGTTTCAATACCATACATTCACTCCTCTCCTTTTGAAAATCTTTATCTTTTTAGAAAAGTAACGGCTAGATAAGGAAAAAATATACCCCCCGTACTCATTTTCTCCCCTCCTTCTCCAATTCATACCCCTAAAGCCACCAATCTTACCCCTTCACAAAATGATTACAAAGAATTTTACAGATTTGTTACGTATCTTGAATTGATAACAAGATATTGATGTCCAAAATTTTTACTTTCAAAAGCTCTAAGTGCAAAAGCATTTTAGATTTTATTCTGTTTATTTTTTCTCTTGCCTTTAAAGAAACAGTCATTTAATCGTTTTACACAAACTCGGAGCGTAGCGCAGCTTGGTAGCGCACTTGACTGGGGGTCAAGGGGTCGTGGGTTCAAATCCCGCCGCTCCGACCATTTTTAAAATGCTATAAAATAAAAAATAATCTTACTTAAAAAGTGAATTATTATGCATTTCAATTAGCACATACATGAATTTTTTCTTCAACGTAGAATAATGTGCAATAACATTTTATCACAAACTCGAAATAAGCTGTTTTATTAAAATAAGCTTCGTTCTTAGGAAAACACACACGAAACGCGAGACCTTTTGCCTCGCGTTTTTTATTCTTCAGAAAAATTTATAATTATTCGGTCTTATATTTTCTAAATTTTCCTACACGACAATATCGCTATTATCATTTTTTGTAATGGATGGTGACATCTGTACGGTTATCTTTTTGGGTTTTAATTCAGCTGGCATTTCCCTTTTAAGCTGAATATGAAGAAGCCCATCTCCAAGTTCTGCTCCAATAACCTTAACATGATCAGCCAAATGAAAACGCCGTTCAAAAGCACGCGAAGCAATGCCTCGATAAAGGAATTCTCGCTCTTCATCATCATTTTCAGACTTTCTGTTTCCCTTAACGATCAGCTGGTTACAATGCGTTTCAATATCAATTTCATCTTGAGAAAAACCAGCAACAGCCATAGAAATTCTATAAGAATCTTCAGTTAAACGCTCGATATTATAAGGGGGATAAGAAGAAACTTCATCTGGTTGTCTTCTAGAATCAAACCAGTTAAAAAGATGATCAAAACCTACTGTGGAACGATAAAATGGTGAAAAATCTACTTGACGCATAATATTGCCCTCCTCTAGAGCGACTATAATTTATAATTAATTCACAAAGTTCCCAAATGGCAAACTTACTTGTGAACCTGCGGCCCCATCATGGCAACCACACTATATTATCTGGTAATTGTTTTTCTTTATTTCAACTCTTTGGAACCTAAATTGATAAAAACTATCTAAAAAGCAATATACCCCTTTTTAAATCCTTTTTCTTCATTACATAAATGTCAAAGTCCTCTCATTATCTCACGTTGCACTAAGCGGCAAATACACTGTAAAGGATTTCAATTGGAAACACCTATTTATCCCATAGACTGGGCTTCCACTCCTCCTAATATCCATCATGGTACTCTTAAAATAGCAATAGATCACGAAATTCGTTTTGCGATAACATATCCTGAGGTGGAAAAATCTAAGGGAACAATTGTTATTCTCAAAAGCTACGCAAGTACTTTAGAAAAATATTTTTTATTAATAAATGAAATTTCTAAACGCGGTTTTCATACAGCAATATTTGACTGGTTTGATCAAGAAAAAAAATCCTTCAAGATAAGAAAACAAAGCCGACATCATTGTTTTGATATAAATAATGATATTAATGACTTATATAAATTTCTTAAAAATATTGTTTATCCTAATTGTCCGCCTCCTTACTCTATGCTCGCCTATGGTATAGGTGGATTGATAGCACTTAGCGGATTAGATCTCATTAATTATCAGTTTAATAAATTGCTCTGTGTTTCTCCCCTTTTTGCTCCATTCGGTAATAAAACGAATGGTTTTCAACATAAATTAACACAATTTCTTTCTGATATAGGTCTTGGCTTTATACCAGCGAAAGATGGGAAAAAATTAAACAAAAAAAAACAAAACAATATAAAATCGGAACACATGCATAAAGTGCCGTTCCATTCCATTAAGCCCCCAACATCCCAATGGATGGCATCGGTATTTAATGCGATCGATTCTATGAAGAGAAATGTACTCCACGGAGATTTACGAATTCCAACACTCTTTATTCTAGCCAATCAAAACAATATTGCAAACAACACTGAAGTGCGGCAATTATGCCAACACACACGCCTGACAGAAAGTATTACTATTACAGGCGCTAAACTGGATACAATTATGGTTAACGAAAATTATAAAAAGCAATTTTGGGCTGCATTTGATGCATTTATTCCCGATAATGTATTTGTAAAATAACACTAAATCTTAATTTCCGCTCCACCCCATAAAAAAGAAAATTTCTACGAGCGTTGGATCTACAAACACTTTTTAATATAATGGATTTTACTTTCCAACCACTCATATGATTCGTTTTCTAGCCTCTACAGGCAAGCCATGACCTAAATATTTACCACGCATTCTAATAAAAAACTAATATACAAAGTATATCGTTACATTAAACAAAATTATTTTACATCATAAAAAATAACTTAATAAAAAAATATTTTGTATAATTAATAAAATGAAGATAATAAATCTACATTAATATAACATGATACATATTTATAAATAAAACATCAAAATACTATTTTTGATCTATTATTAAGTGTTAATTTAATATTATATCTAGAAAAATAATAGTTTTCATCTATTTAAGGAAAAAACTGAAAATAAAGCGCACTTATAATATTTATTACAAATCTCTATAAAAACAAATAACTATGAAATTTCTATTTCTTAAGAGAATTTTTAAAAAACAATAAATTAACATAATATTCTTCTAATTTCTCTATATAGCAAGTCCCTACAGTAACGGTTTTCATAAGTTTTTTAATGAAATTCTGATAATAATCAGCGAATTTAAAAGAAAAGATAGCAATGAATCATCTTAAAAGTTTTAGAGAACCCCTTCTTTTTTCAAAATCACATATATTTTGAATTTAACCAACTCACAACGAATATGCTGTATTCTGAATAAGAATGTAAGAATTAACCATTTTGCCATTCATTTCAATTATGAGCATTTTACCGTCTTTTTTATAAATACTCTATATTGTATAATTGATGCGGCAAAACTCTGACAAATGGAGCCATTGGAACATAATCATGAAACGAATCCTGCTCGCAGAAGATGATAACGATATGCGTCGCTTTCTCGTAAAAGCCTTAGAACGTGCAGGCTACGAAGTCGCCGATTTCGATAATGGTATTAGCGCGTATGAACGTTTACAAGAAGAGCCATTTTCCCTTCTCTTGACTGATATTGTGATGCCAGAGATGGATGGAATCGAACTCGCACGACGTGCTACTGAGATTGACCCTGATTTACGAGTAATGTTCATTACAGGTTTTGCAGCGGTAGCACTCAATTCAAATAGTGATGCCCCTCCTGATGCAAAGGTTCTCTCTAAGCCATTTCACTTACGTGAACTCGTCAATGAGGTTGAAAAGATCCTTATCGCTGCTTAAAAAGTATTTTTTTAAGTTATTTGCATCTCTTGAAAGAGAAAACGAAATTAGGCATTGACGTTTATCATTCTATATGGTGTATGCAACATCAATGAATGGGCGTGTAGCTCAGCGGGAGAGCACTACGTTGACATCGTAGGGGTCACAGGTTCAATCCCTGTCACGCCCACCAGATTCTTTTTATTATTCTATAATTTGCTGTATTTATACATCTTTTTTACTGTGAGGGATGTCTGAATAAAGTTAAGGGAATAGGATTTTTTAACATTCTTCTACAAAGGTAGCATTTTTCTCTCTTTTTGATTCGCGAATTACTTCTGGTATTTGTTTGAATTTTTCTAAATCCTCTTGTGTAAAAATATCTATAAATCTAGAAAACATGCCAACAATTTCACGCCTCAACGGATCAGAAGTCTTGATTGTAAAACTTGTGCGACAAGCATCCGATTCTCTTCTCAAAATTTCTGCTACCCCTTGATCTAAAGCATAGAGTTCAATTATCTTTTCCTCCAGTCCTACAGGAACAGATTTTTTTCTGATCTATACAAAAGATAAAAATGCTACAGATATGTCTAATTTCTTAGCCATATCTAAGAGGCGTTCTGAGTGATCAAGACAAAGTTTCCGTAAAATTTTACCAAAGGATGTAAGCATCAAAAACGTCCTGTTAGAGAAAAAATATTTCTTCTGATTCTAACAAATCTTTTTATGATTTCCTCAGTTATTACGAATCAAGAGTTCTTTTCGAAGAGTTTTTTTTAGCAAAACCAGATGTCCAAAGGGTCTCTAATTCTAAAAAGTCAAAATCCCTAAAGATCTCTCGAACCTCATCACTATCATTCAGACTCAAGACAAATTTTCCTTGGATGCTTTTGAGAACTTTTGCCATCCTCACAAAATCATCTTCAACAAAATTCCCAGAGCTGTAATACCTCCTCTCTACAAGATAAGGCAAGTCTAGGTAAAATAAACTGTCGGGGGCATCAAAAAATTCGACAACTCGCTCCCACGATAAATTTAAGATCGTCGTATCAAGAAGCTTCTGTCTAACACGCCGCATCCTTGCTAAAAGCTTATCGGGATTAAATAATGTAAGCTTTTTTCTTCCAAAACTAAAAGAGACATAATCTTTTTTCCCATACATCACACAACGTTGGAGAAACAAACCATTCTAGTCGTTTGGCTAAATCATCAAAGTCATTTTGAACACATTGAAACAGATTCGTGATCTCTCCATTCAGATCATTAATAACGGAATATTTTGCTGGTCTTTTGTTTAGAAAAATAAAACCTGAACCTAAAAATAGTTCAACATAGGTTTCATGGCCAATATTATTTAAAATCGGTATAATTTTCTTACGCAGATAGTGTTTACCCCCCATCCACGCAAACAATATTTGTGTAAATTCTTGTTTCATCATATTTTTTAAGGAGAGATTTGGATATCTAACTTTTTTGTTATCCACTTTTTGAGGTGTGAGAAGCTATTCTCTACGGCGTCCACAAAACGGGAAAAATCTATTACAAACATAAAGAGGATGAAGGCAATCAATTTCATGATACGTGACATCATCTTTAAGCCTTGATAGGTCTCTATCATCTCATGAAGGAGCTGTTGTTCTTTTTCTGTAAGACCTTTATCTTTGCTGCTTCGTTTCTTGACCATCTTTCCAACCACATAAATGGGCTCCCTGCTTGTTATGCTTCAAAATATCTCTTGCAAGGTTGGAACTGATGACCGCAACATCCTTGTTATCCAAATAAATGGGCAACCAGCCACCACAAGAAACAGACCTATTTGCCGCGCACCCAACGAGAAAGTTCAGAGCGCACACCAGCATCACTTTTTTGATTAACTTCATTTTCCACCTCAAGCCGCGTTGTTGCTGTCTTTAAAGCATTCTCTGTTTGCTTTTTCCGTTCGCTTTGCTTGCCAAGGTGAAACGCCTTGGCTAAAGCCGCTATAAAACAAAACTTCTCAAGACAGATATCATTGGTTCTGGAACACCGATACCTCTTAATTTTTTCAAGCAAAAAAAAACAAAACGCGGCGTAACTTACACAATGTTTGGAAAAAAGAAATCTTGCCTCATGGTTTTATTAAGGGTGGAAATTTTCCAAAGCGTGTTGATTTAAAAAAGATGAAGAGTAATGTTTTTCAAAGAGTAGACGGAGGTAAATTCCCCATTGCAAAACAAGAAGGACCATCAATTGCTGGAGTGATGTCCAAGCCAGAAATTGTAAATTCTATCGCACAATATACCAGTGAAAGATTAACTAAAAACATACAGAGACAACTTGAACGTCAAGAATACGCTGCTAATAAGAAAGCTAAATAATGTTCTCAAGCTTTATCTACCTATCCCGTATCCTTATGAGTTTATGCATTACACACTTTGATTGCAATTTTAAAAACAGATTATCACTTATGCTTTGTTTTTTTATAAAAAAGTCAATAAAATAAATATAAAAGATACTTCCCAGCGAGTTAGCTTCGTTACGGGGCAGGCTGCGCAAACTATCGCTAGCGACAGAATTTTCAAATTAACTGTACATTGTACACTTAACTCATTGATAAATAATGATTTCAATATGTACACTGTACAGTATATAATTATTTTGAGATGGAATTTATTTTTATTCTCGACATTATTGCGTCAATGTATATTTTCGAATTAAGTGCCTAAGAAACACCTTAAATCGATAGCGGATAGATTACTGACACAATCTCTTCTCCGCACATTAGAGACTTTGACTCATTATATGCTACATGCATATAATGGATTTGTCGGGTGTAGTTACGCTATACAATACTCTTTATGGGGAAAGCGTAACGACGGACTATCGACCGTGTTTCTTAGCGCTCGGCATTCTTCTGGAATGTCAATAAGAAACCTCTAATCGATAGGAGTTCACTATGAACACTCTTATAGAAATTAAATAACGGGTTATTGATAGAGAGGCTGTTCAAACCGTCAATGCTCGTGATTTGCATGCGTTTTTGGAAATTACATCAAAATTTGCAGACTGGATTAAAAATCGTATTAAAGAATGCAAATTTCGAGAAAATATAGACTTATAGCTTTTTCTAAAAATTTAGAAAAAGGTGGGCGTCCAAGCATGGAATATCACCTCACCTTAGACATGGCAAAACACCTTTCAATGATCGAGCGTAATGATAAAGGTCATCAAGTAAAAGAGTATTTTATCGAATGTGAAAAGCTTGCAAAACAAGTAGCGACACCGCAAATCGATTACTCCAAGCCCGAAGCATTACTTGGCGTCTTGAATCACCTACAAAATCAAATCGAACAGAAAGTAGCATCATCGCAGAATAGCACCCAAAGCAGACGTGCTTGAGGATTTAAAGCCTTCTGATGGTTTGTTCGGTCTTATTGAAGCGGAAAAAATTTTTGAAGTACGGCCAAAGGACTCAACAGATTACTTACATAAACATGATTGGGTGTATCGCCGTATTCCAAGTGGTCCATTATTACCCTATCAGGATAAAATCAAGAAAGGATTTATGGATTATCCTGCTATCACTATTCAAGGACCTGATGCTACAGAAAAGATACTGCCTTCAACAAAAATTACACCAAAAGGATTGGCATGTTTGAGAGAACAAATATCTTTGGGGGTATGCAATGAAGGTAGATACCAACTTTTTATGTAATGTGTGAATGGCTTTGTTTCAGTTTGTCAATTGTGAATATGTAGATAAAAAAAATTGTAGTACTCTGGTTAACATTATGGGTGTGATAGAAAAAGCTTTGATTTTAAAACTTCAAGATGAGGTACCGAATATTACAAAGATTCTAGCAGTTCTTAAAGGCTTTGGAACTTCAGAACTCCCGCATAGCATGAATTCGTTATTGCAAGCTTATGCTCCTACTTTGGAGAGCCCTGTTGTGGAAGCTGCTTAGCTAAAAACATAACTCCCCTCTCCATTCTCAAAAATGGGGAGGTAGTTTAAAGATCAAGTTTTGAATGAGAGCCTAGACATACTAAAACCTATCGATCTTGACCAATCAAGCGATAAATCAACACTAAGTCAGGTCGAATATGGCAATCTCGATAATTGCTCCAATTCCCAGTCAATGCATAGTCATGATATCGAGGTTCTAAAGGCTGGTCAATTGCTAATGCTGCAATGATTTGGCGCAAATCAATATCTAAAAGATGCCGATACCGTCCTTTCATTTCACGCTTGAAATCACGTTTGGAGATAGTGGTGCGTTCAATCGTCCACATAGATCATCAAATAATTCGTCTACGGAATGAAACTTTTTTAAGTTGCCTTCATCTAATTCCGTAAAAGCCGCTATGGTTTCCGCATCGGGTTGAAACAAGAAGGACGGAATAGCTTTATCTTGTGCAATACGCGTCATCAACACTCTCACAACATCACTTACTGATAAATCTGAAGCTTGAATAACTTGATTAGCGATATTTTGAATTTCTTCTGGTACACGCGCCTGAACCATACGACTAGCAGCCATAATGATCTCTCCTCTTGTAACTGTATTTCAGTGCAATACAATTGGAGTTTAATTTCAACCGCAAAATGTTTGGCTTATCTGATACGCCGAAAACCCCATTCCTCAAGCATCAGAAAAATACATCCCCCTTAATCCAGCAGTATCCGATGGCAGTCAAACACCGGCAGGGATTTCTTTTGCCACTGTTGACGCAACAGGCGCAGATCAACGCGCCGTGATTACAGCACGCTTATGCACTGTAAAAGCTTCTGAATTGCTATGGCCAGATGACATCACAGATGAGCAAAAGAACGCGGCCATTCAGTCTTTAGAAGACCATAACAACATTCTATTGCGATAGGAGAATGCAAACATGGATATGAATTTTTTTAAACATGATGCTTTCTCAAGCATCAC
>NZ_JBHIMY010000122.1:0-651 GCF_042194535.1 Bartonella sp. CR84HXZ
GCTTTGGTAGACTATGTCCTCTATTTATCGCATCATATTTCTCAGAATTAGAAACCAATTTTATGTGATCTTTAACAACATCTATTTCAGTTAATGCTGTTTCAAGGCTACTGGCCATAGCTTTACTATTAGCATACCGAAGCAAATCATCCTTTATAAGATCACTCTCCGTATCAAGAAGCGATGATAAATCCCCACTTTTTCCAACATCACGAATATGATCACATAGATTACTTCGCACATTGTGTAGTTTTTGAGATACTAATGTTTTTTCAAGATTTTGTACTAGTATACTTTGTTGTAAAAAAAGCTCTTCTAATTTATTAGAAATGATGACCTCCTATTACAACACCTTTATCTAACCAGTCCGGGCCATATTTTTCATCAGCACTTTTGGTAGAAAATCCCATATCACGTATAAATTGCGCTCCACGTTGATGTCTAAGAAGTAAAAGTGCATGTGCTGGATATTCAGCCATCGCTAACCATTCCCAAGTTGCTTTGTTATCATTCGCCTTGGAAGCTGCTTCTGCTTCAACCATATAAATACTGTCTTGAGAAAGACCACCTGCCCGCAATTCTTCACGTTCAGCATCAGTCATATAACTTTTGGGTAATTTCTTTTCCATAGAAAACTCCTTATCTTAGTGT
>NZ_JBHIMY010000123.1:0-638 GCF_042194535.1 Bartonella sp. CR84HXZ
AGTGCAACGGGAAGCATGTTGAAAGGACCGCTGAAAGTGGATGGTGACCTTATTTATACCAAATCACAAGTGGATGCCGCCATTTTGTCACAAATAAAGAGTCTTAAAAAAGATTTGACCGATAAAATCACGAATTGGCCGGCTCTTGCTGATGCTGAATTACTGTATACGCAAGATGGAAAAATTCAATGGCCAGACTGGGTAACGGATAACACAAAAGTCGAAATCCAAGCATGGGGTGGCGGCGGCAGTGGTGGGGGTGGTTATTCTTATTACTTAGGAGGCGGTGGCGGCGGTGGCGGTTGTACGGTATGGTATGGCTATAAAGCCAGTTTAAAGGGTCATGAGAATATCGCTATTGGTAAAGGAGGAGATTCTGTTTCAGGGAGGACTGTAACAGGTAAGTCTGGAGGAATAACAGCCGTTGGAAAGAATTTTATTACCGCTACAGGAGGAAAGGGGGGTGGGGGTGTTTCTGCCTATCAATCTCACACGGGATTTGGTGGTAGTACGACTACCTTCTATTCAGGCACTGGTGGCGCTGGAGGTACAGGTGGAAACTTTGGTTTAGCAACAGACGAACATCTAGGAATCGCCAAAGGCGGAAATGGTTATGCTGGAACGAATGGAATTACGAG
>NZ_JBHIMY010000124.1:0-632 GCF_042194535.1 Bartonella sp. CR84HXZ
TCCCATGATGGCAATTGCTGGGTCTATGATAATGCCGCGGTTCTTTTCAATGCAACTGTTTATGAAAATGCTAAAATCTATAATGATGCGAAAATCTTTAGAGGTGCCAAGGTGTATGGCAATGCTATCGTTAATGGCAAGGCATTGGTTTTTGATACAACCGCTCATATTTATGATAATGCAAAAATTCATGATAACGCTAAGGTCTGTGGGCATGTTTATGGTTATGCCGTAATTAGTGATAATGCTACTATTTCTAATGGTGCCAAGGTTTATGACAATGCCCGTGTCTATGAAAGTGCCTATGTTTGTGGCTATATTTTTGGCAATGCTCGTATATATGGCAAGTCACGCATTTATGTCTGGGCGCGCGTTTATGATAATGCCCATGTTTTTTGTAATGCCTGGATTAAGGATTATTCAAGTATCTATGGTCATGCCAAGGTTTCTGGATCGGCTCGTGTTGGTTGCTTTGTAAGGATTTATGATCATGCCAAGGTCTATGGCAAATCAAATATTGATCATCATGTGCAAATTTATGGCAATGCTGTTGTCAATAGCCGTGCAAAAATTCGTAATGATATCTGTGATGATAATCAGTCACTAAAAGACGCTGCTTAAATAACGCGTGG
>NZ_JBHIMY010000125.1:0-626 GCF_042194535.1 Bartonella sp. CR84HXZ
GGTTGATAGGCTTCGTTAAAGACGCATAGGACGTTTCTTCCCTGTCTTAGGGTGAAGCGTGCGCTAATGGCATGGACTATCACCATGTTGCCTCTTGTGGTTTTGGGAACCAGCGATTCTGTACCGTCATTGCTGACAATGTAAATGGCAGGGATTTCTTGGTTGTCTGGAAATGTAAATGTTGTGGTTTTGCCATTGTCATAAACGGAGGAGGGTTCGAGCACGCTTGATCCTTGAGCGGTGTAAGCCCAATTGCGTGGTCCGTAGGTTTCAGAAGCGTTGAAGACATTATCGATACGCTGGGCTTGTTGTTTTTCTTGTCGCATAAGGGCTGCGAGTCTTCTTTGTTCTGCTTCTTCTTGTGGGTAGCGAAATTTCACAAGGAAATATGTTTCTTGTCCAGAGGAAATTTCCCCATCTTTGATCGTAAGTTCAAATTGATAGGAGCGCTTTGAGCCATCAAGCTTTGTGGTGACGACTTGGAGATTGGTAATGGGTTGGACTTCCCGCGCTTTAAGGAAAAGAATATTGCCAGCGGGGGCGACTTCCCATGCAACGCTGTTGCCAATTGCCACATGGGCAATTTCTTCATTGGGAGAAAATTCTATTTGTACCGATGAGCGTAT
>NZ_JBHIMY010000016.1:0-45460 GCF_042194535.1 Bartonella sp. CR84HXZ
GCGGTCGAAATCTTTTTAGGGGAAATAGAACAAGAGATGCAAAAGATTTTGGCAAAAGCTGCTTAAACCTATGGGGGCGCTCTCTGCTTCTCCTTGCCTAAGCACCCCCACCCATTTACTAAGGAAATTAAACGTGTGTAACACCAAACATATTATCATACAGCCTGCTAAAGATGAGGAATTTTGTTTTTTTACCATTGGCTATGAAGGTAGGTCCCTTGAGAATTATCTTAGTTGTCTCATAGAAAACAATATCAAAACTTTATGTGATGTTCGTAAAAATCCAATAAGTAGAAAACACGGATTTTCAAAAAAACAATTAGAGCAAGCTGTAAGCAACATTGATATTGAATATATGCATATGCCTGAACTTGGAATTACTTCTGAAAAACGAAGAAATTTGAAAACACAAAAAGATTATGATCGCCTTTTTGAAGATTATCAAAATACAACTCTCAAGAATAATTCTTGTGCAATAAATAAATTATATCAAATTTTTTTAAATAAAAAGCGTGTTGCAATCACCTGTTTTGAAGCCAATGTATGCATGTGCCATAGAGGACAACTCGCATTAGCTCTTACTCAATTGCCTGATTGGAAATATGAAATTGAACACATCTAAAAAATAAACTTGCAGATTTTTAAAAGTTGGAGTGCTTCACATGACTTCCAGCCCCCCACCCATTTAATTAACATAAAAAAGAGAAAGGTAATGAGATGATATTTGATGATGGAGATAGATATGTAACAACACGTGAGTGTGCACAGCTTTTTAGTGTATCCACAACAACGATTCGCAATTGGGTGCTTCAGGGGTTGTTTCCGGAGCCATATAAGCTAGGGAGAGCAGTGAGATGGAGAAAAAAAGAGATCTTAGCCTTCACCCCAAAGAAAAATAAGGAGCAAATAAGAACAAATTAGGTAAAATTATATAAACTGTAGAAGGTGGTCTAAAAGGTGGTCTGAAAATGGCTATTTAAAGAAAAAATCTATATATTTCAATATGTTGAAGATATAAAATGGTGCCCCCAGAGAGACTCGAACTCCCGACCCCCTGATTACAAATCAGGTGCTCTACCAACTGAGCTATAAGGGCGTAACCACGTAGGAGTTAGCACAAACTCGCAAAAAGGAAAACAGAAAATTATCAAATTTTGTACATATTAAAAGAAAACTGTATAACAAATAAAAAATAACCAATCTATTTCCTCTTTTACCACTTTTTACAGCAAGGTTGGAATTATCCTTATGTTGATATCTTATAGAATCTTTTATAGGAATTCACCATTTTGCTATTGAATTACGAATCTGAAGACTTTGATTGATGAGCAAGGTATTTTTCTAGCCAGTGAATATTATAATTACCATCAGCAACATCTTGATTATTAATAAGATCGCGAAAAAGAGGTAGTGTAGTTTTTATCCCATCGACGACAAATTCATCTAAAGCACGCCGTAAACGCATCATACATTCTAAACGGGTACGTCCATGAACAATCAGCTTTCCAATCATACTATCATAATAAGGAGGGATACGGTAACCTGAATAAGCACCTGAATCAACACGAATCCCTAAACCTCCAGGTGTATGAAAATGTGTAATGGTTCCAGGTGATGGCGTAAAGTTAATAGGATCTTCTGCATTAATACGGCATTCAATGGCATGACCAGAAAAACAGACATCATCTTGTGTCACTGAAAGCTTGCAGCCTGATGCAATATGGATTTGTTCATGGACTAAATCTATACCCGTAATTTCTTCAGTTACAGGATGTTCGACTTGTAAACGCGTATTCATTTCAATGAAATAAAATTCACCATTTTCATAAAGAAATTCAATAGTACCAGCTCCACGATATCCAAGTTGGGCACAGGCATTTGCAACAATACTGCCAATTTTTTTCCGTTCAGTTTCGTTAAGTGCAGGTGATGTAGCTTCTTCCCATACTTTTTGATGCCGTCGTTGAAGTGAACAATCGCGTTCTCCTAAATGAATAGCATTTCCCGCACCATCACCTATGACTTGAATTTCAATATGACGGGGTTTTTCTAAATATTTCTCTATGTAAACAGCGTCATCACCAAAAGCAGCTTTTGCTTCTGAACGCGTTGTTTTGAGAGCTATAGAAAATTCTTGTTCAGAATGAACGACTTTCATACCACGTCCACCACCACCGGCAGAAGCTTTGATAATAACTGGATAACCAATTTCACGAGCAGTGCGTAAAGCATCTGATTCTTCAGTGACTGCTCCATCTGAACCGGGAACTACAGGAATACCAAGTTTTTTAGCGGTTTTCTTTGCTTCGATTTTATCGCCCATGATTCGGATATGAGTAGCTGTTGGACCGATGAATGTAATATCATGGGCTTCTAGAACATCTGCAAATTTTGCATTTTCAGAAAGAAAGCCATAACCTGGATGAACAGCATCAGCTCCTGTAATTTCACAAGCAGCAATAATTTGCTGAATACTCAAATAAGAATCGCGAGCAGGAGGAGGTCCAATACAAACGCTTTCGTCAGCAAGACGAACATGCATTGCATCTGCATCAGCGGTAGAGTGAACAGCCACGGTTTTTATGCCAAGTTCTTTACATGCACGCAAAACGCGAAGAGCAATTTCTCCCCGATTAGCAATGAGGATTTTTCGAATCATGGTTGCCCCTCGCTTTATTCAACAATAATAAGTGGTTCACCAAATTCAACAGGTTGGCCATCTTTGACAAGAACAGTGGTTACCGTGCCTGAGCGTGGTGATGAAATTTGATTCATTGTTTTCATGGCTTCAATAATAAGTAATGTCTCCCCTTCAGAAACATTTTGTCCTACTTCTACAAAAGGTTGCGCGCCTGGTGAAGGTGCAAGATAAGCTGTTCCAACCATCGGAGAGGTTATTGTGTTTTTTGATTTATCTTCTTGGATAGATTGTATAGGAGATTCAGTTGTTGGGACTGGAGAAGATGTTACAGAAAAAGTAGGAGTAGAAACAGGAGCATAGATGGCTTGCTCAGAAGAAGTTAAGGTATTTTGACGTGAGACACAAATACGAAGCTCCCCTTGTTCAACTTCAATGTTCGTTAAATTGGTATCATTCAAAATTTCAGCAAGATCACGAATAATTTTCGTATCAATTGCAGTTTTTACCGAATCCATTTTTTTTGTTGCCATTTTATTTCTAACTCCTTGATCAATGAAGATCGTCATTATCTCATTTTATGACTGCATATCTCTAGATTAGGGATGATATCTTTTGAGGCTTTAAAGATTTTTATTTCCTTTAAATCATTATACTTTGCAATTTAAAATTCGTATCTGCTTTACGCAAAATTGCACTTATAAGCCTGTTATCAAAAAAGAGAAAGCATAAAATTACCTCATTTACAGTATTCTTCCTAAAACTGATCAGGTATTCACCGTGTATTGTCTATCGCTTGTTTTAGAGTATCTTGTCTGGCTGCGCCAATGAATATTTTATTACCAATAATGTAAGAAGGTGTTCCCGTAATATGAAGTTTAGAGGCAATTTGGATATTTTCTTTAAAAGCGTTTTGTAGAGTGGGATCTTTTATTGCATTACGTAGTTTTTTTTCATCTGCTCCTAATGAAACAGCTACTTTAATAGCTTTAGCTTCATTTGCGCGGCCATGATACATTAAAAGCGTTTTGTGAAACTGAGGATATTTCTCTGGAAATTGTTTTCGAAATACGTAGGCAACAGTATGGGCTGCCATAGAATCAGAGCTTAAAATTGGTAAATCTTTAATAATAACCTTTAAATCTGGATATTCTTTTATCAAGTCTTCTATATGTGAATAGGAACTTTTACAATATCCACAGTTGTAATCAAAAAAATTGACAAGCACTTTTTTACCATTTGGGTTTCCCAAAACGGCGTCATGAGGAGAATGAAAAATTTCTTTTTCTAATAAATGGATGACAGAAGTTTGTATTTTGTTTTCGTATTCGTTCTGTTTTTCCAGCTTATCTTGAAGAATAAGCTGCATTTCAATCAGAACTTCTGGATGAGTAAGAAGGTACTCTCTGACAATTTGTTGAATATGATGAGAATCAGTATGTGGTATCATTTTTTCTTTAAGCTTAGATAAAAAGCTAGAATCTTCTAAAAGTTGTGTTTTAAGCTTTTCTAAGCTTAAATGATTTGCTGTTTTTGAGTGTGATGTTGCGTTTGATAAAGAAGGTAAAAAGATTAAAATACTCGACATAACTGGGACTAAAATTTTTGAAAGAGGTGTTATTTTCGAATTTTGAGAGTGATGAGTCATCTGTATACCTTCATATTTCCTAGTGTGTCATTGAGTGAACTATATGAAAAGCGTTATCTATGTGCAATAAAGCATTTAGCTATAGTGTGTATTTAAGAATGAGAAAAAACATCAATTTTTCTCTAAAAAGACTTCATATGATGAACCTTGGCTTGGCAAGGATTATTTTTTGTAAAAGATAAAAAAATTCTCTTTAATTTGTCAAATGTTGTTTTGATGTGTAAGGGTATCAAAAGCTTTTTGTGCGTGTTTATTTTAGGAAAAAGTACGTTGATAATACAATGAAGAACACTTGTATTATTTTTTCCTATTGCTTTATTGAGTACTGAGAAACAAAATTAAATAATGAAAAGTGAAATTATGAAAACCACAACACATTATGAGCTGTTTATCATTGGGGGAGGGATAAACGGGTGTGGATTGGCAAGAGATGCAGCAGGACGCGGATTTAAAGTGGGATTGGCTGAAATGAACGATCTTGCATCTGGGACCTCAAGTGCGTCAACAAAGCTTATTCATGGTGGGCTTCGTTATCTTGAACACTATGAGTTCAAACTTGTTCGTGAAGCATTGAAAGAACGCGAGATCATTTTACGTATGGCTCCACATATTGTGCGTCCTTTGCGTTTTCTTCTTCCCTATCATAAAGAATTGCGTCCTGCTTGGATGTTGCGTTTTGGACTTTTTATTTATGATTATTTAGGGAATTGGAATCAGAAATTGTGGCGCAGTAAAACGATTAATTTTTCAAAAAAATTTTGCTCTACACTGAAGAAAGAATATCAGAGAGGTTTTGAATATTCTGATGCAAGAGTAGACGATGCGCGTTTAGTTATTGGCAATGCTCGTGATGCAGAAAAGTGGGGAGCTGATATAAAAGTACGAACAGAAGTTCTCTCTTTAAAAAAAGAAGGCAATAAATGGCGTATCGTTCTTCAAGACAAGTTAAGTAGTAAAGAATATAGTGTCACAGCTTCTTATGTCGCGAATATGACAGGACCTTGGATTGATCATGTTTTAGCAAACATATTAGACTGTAAAGAACATCCACCAGTACGACTTGTTAGAGGTTCTCATATTTTGGTTCCCAAGCTTTATACTCATGATCGTGCTTATATTTTTCAAAATGGTGATGGGCGTATTATATTTGCTATTCCGTATCAAGAAGAATTTACCTTGCTTGGAACAACAGATTGTAATTATCAAGGAGATCCGGCTGACGTTCATATTACTGATACAGAAATTGATTACATTTGTGCAGCAGCCAGTGAATATTTCATACAACCAGTGTTACCTGAAACAATTGTCTGGTCTTACTCTGGAGTTCGTCCACTCTATAATGATGGAGCTTCAAAAGCACAAGAAATTACGCGCGATTATGTTTTAAAAGAAATGGGAACAGGAACAACACCAAAGATTCTTAATCTTTACGGAGGAAAGATTACAACTTATCGTAAGTTGGCTGAAGATGCGATGAAATTTGTTGAAAAAGCGCTTGGTAAAAAGGGAGCATCATGGACAGCTAAAACAGTACTTCCAGGGGGTGATTTTCCCTATAATCAATTAGATATAATCGAAAATAAGATTGCTCTTTTGATGCCAGATTTAGATGCTTTTACACATCGCAGGCTTGCACGCTCCTATGGTACGGAAGCATTAGTGATATTTGAACATGGTGAGGCAAATAGAGGAAAAGATTTTGGACATGGGCTTTATGAAGTAGAAGTAAAATGGTTGATGGAAAAAGAATGGGCTAAAGCATGTGAAGATGTGTTATGGCGTCGTTCAAAACTTGGTCTCCTATTTAATGAACAAGAGGTTGACATTCTTTCTTCCTATATGCAAAGCAAACAAGAGATTGAACAACGTTTATGATCATTTCATTTTACAAATTTTATCTGCAATATTGTAAAATATTTTCCTTCAAGAGATACTGATGTCAATCATACATATTAAAAAGACAATGATTGTCTATGCCCTAATTTTAGTTTTTTTGCAAGAATCATAAAATGGTAAAATTAGATAAAACATTTAGGATGGAATTTATCTATCTTATAAAGTGAAATCCAAGAATATTACCAAGAATAACTCATTGAGAAAAAATGATTTATAATTAGATTCGTGTGAAATAAGGATTTTTGTTCTTTCTTGAGGAGAAGATAAAAGTACTTTCTGTAGCGTTTATTTGCACAATAAGTTAAAAAAATCTAAAGAAAATTAAATCTATTATGAAAAATTGTACAATGTTTTAGTTTATCGTTTATTATCTTAAACGCTGCGCTAAATCATGTAAGGATAGAGGCTTGATGAGCGTAAGAAGAAATTGTAAATGAGTTTTTTATATTATAGTGAAAAATTTTTTCATGTTTATATACCTGAACACTAATCTTTATATACCTGAACACTAATCTATGAGAAATGCCATATTGTGTTTTATCATGATTGATTGTAGTAAACCTTTATATCAATTGAATATAATGGGCTGTTATTATACTCATGATAGTATAAGAGAATAAAACTTTCCGTAAACTAAAAATAAGTATTTTTCTATGTATAAAGAGAGAGCTATAGAGATATGAGAGTAATACCCTCATGATATTTTACAACCTTCCATCACCTGTAAAATTTGCAGTAGCACCAATGTTGGACTGGACAGACCGACATTGCAGGTTTTTTTATCGTCTTTTAACGAAAAAAGCACTCCTTTATACGGAAATGATGGTAGCAGATTCTGTCATTCATGGTGTTCGCGAACAATTGTTGGCTTTTAGCGATAAAGAACGCCCAGTTGCATTACAATTAGGGGGGGCAGATCCGAAAAAGTTAGCAGAAGCTGCACGAATTGCTGAAGATTTTGGCTACAACGAAATAAATCTCAATGTCGGTTGTCCATCAAATCGTGTTCAAGCTGGTGTCTTTGGGGCTTGTTTGATGCTACATCCAGACATTGTGGCAAATGCCGTGGAAGCGATGAAACGAGAGGTTACTATACCAGTAACTGTCAAATGTCGGATTGGAGTGGACGAACAAGATGAAGAGTTAGCGTTAGATCTTTTGGCTAATCAGGTTTGGAATGCTGGATGTGATGCGCTCTGGATACATGCACGCAAGGCATGGCTACAAGGATTGAGTCCGAAAGAAAATCGCAATATTCCGCCCCTTAATTATGAAAGGGTTTATAAATTAAAACGTAAATATCCTCATAAATTCATTGGGATAAATGGTGGAATTAAATCGATTGATGAGATCAAAGAACACTTAACTTTCTGTGATGCTGTCATGCTTGGTCGCCAAGTTTATCATGATCCAGCTTTGTTAAAACATATTGATTTTGAACTCTATGATGAGGCGAAAAATAATCTGAGTGAGAATGATCTTATTGAGGTTATGTGTGATTATGCGGCTCGACATATTGCATCGGGAGGGCGGCTTTCTCATGTGACGCGTCACATGATTGGTTTATTTCATGGGCGGGGTGGGGCACGTCGATGGAGGCAAATATTATCAAATGACGCAACAAAACCAAATGCAGATATATGTATTTTAAAAGAAGCTTTTTATGCTCTCATTTAATAACAGCCTGACAATTAACATATGTTAAAATTGAGATCCTTTGTGTTTTGATTTCTTTATGATCATTTTGATCCCTTCGATTTTATAAGTTTCTGAAAATTTGCAACTTTTGTTATAGAAGGAATGTTAGAATTTATATATTAAACAACATGCTGATTGCTCCTATTTAATAGAGAAATAGGTTAAGAGCATAATGTAAAAATAGTAATAACATATTGATAATATTTTAAATCTTTCATGTTCGTTATTTGATTAGAAAATAGAAATCATTGCTTTCATAATATTTAACGTTTTTAAAGCACTGTTTAAAAAAACAATAAATTATTCATATCCTGTATATATGACGTGATTTTCATAAACATTGTAGATTTTAAAAGGTATCCTTATGACCGCTAGTCCATTTGATGATTTTCGTGCTTTGCTTACAAATTTACCTGTTGCTGATGAGTTTTCTATAATCTTGGCAAAAAAACGGCAAAAAAACTTAACAAAAGAGCAAGGAACATTGGGAAAACTGGGAGACATTGCTGTTTGGTATGCGGGATGGAGGGGCACAGAAAAACCTATCGTAACGCGACCTTTGGTCGCTATTTTTTCTGGAAACCATGGTATAGTAGAAGAAAATGTTACACCACTTCCACAATCTATGACACAAAAGATGGTGCAAAATTTTGCATCTGGTGGAGCTGCTATTAATCAAATTTGTATTGCTTATGATCTTGGATTAAAAATATTTGATTTAGCATTGGAATATCCAACAATGAATATTACGAAGGATGCTGCAATGGATGAGCGGAGTGCAGCTGCTACAATGGCATTTGGAATGGAATCCATTGCGGGTGGGACAGATCTTTTATGTATTGGAGAAATGGGAATTGGAAACACAACAATAGCTTCAGCTTTATGCTTAGCATTGTTTGGAGGAGAAGTGGAAGAATGGACAGAAAATAGTATGGAATCAGAAGGTGATTTTTATCAGCGTAAAATCGCAGCGGTTAATACAGCTATTTCTTTGCATAAGGATTATTTTAATGATCCTTTTGAGATAATGCGTCGCTTAGGAGGACGTGAAATTGCTGCTATGGTTGGTGCTATTTTAGCAGCAAGAATAGAAAAAATACCTGTTATTTTAGACGGTTTTGTGGCAACAGCAGCTGCAGCTGTCCTTTATAAAATGCATCCAAAAGCTCTTGATCATACCCTTGTTGGACATGTTTCTTCTGAGGCAGCTCATCGTAAACTTTTAAAAAAAATTGGCAAAGAACCACTTCTTGATTTGGGGATGCGTCTTGGTGAAGGGACAGGAGCAGCTATGGCAGCTGGTATTGTCAAAGCTGCTGTTTTAACACATGCACAAACGGTGTTTTTTTAACAAGAAAGTTTGAATGCCTAAAAGATAATGAGACGATATAAAAAACTCTTAAGAGTTTTGTTCATGCGTCTTGTCGTGTAATTTAATATAATTAAGTGGAAGTTCCGTTGTATATTTAATCTGTTCCATTGCGAAAGAAGATGAGACATCACGGATGTCAATTTTAGAAATTAATTTTTTATAAAAAAGATCATAAGCTTCAATATTGGGCACAACAACACGCAATAAATAGTCAATATCTCCGCTCATTCGATAAAATTCAATGACTTCACGGAATTCTTGCACAATTTTTGAAAAACGCTTAAACCATTCATGACTATGTGTGTTTGTGCGAATAGACACAAAAACAGTGACATGCGCATTTACTTTTTCTGGAGAAAGAACGGCAACACGACGCTGAATGACACCATCTTCTTCAAGTTTTTGAATTCTACGCCAGCAAGGAGTGGTCGAAAGTCCCACTTTTTTAGCAATATCAGCAACAGAAAGTGTCGCATTTTCTTGCAAAAGATGTAAAATTTTTCGGTCAAGACGATCCATATTTTTTCTCAATATTTTAATTTATAAAAATTTACGCACTAAACGACGCAGATATACAATAAGCTCATCGTTAAACCATGGGTTTTTCTGTAACCAAGAAGTATTTCGCCATGATGGATGAGGCAAAGGCATAACATTATAGCCTTGAGGTTGGGGGATGGAAAGAATATTTCTCCAATCACTAACGGTTGCTGAAACAGTTTTATGTTTTAATTCTGTAATATGCCACTTTTGCGCATAACTGCCAATAGCAAGAACAAGCTTTATTTGAGGCATCGCTTGGAATATCTTTTCATGCCATATTTCTCGACATTCACGCCTTGGTGGTAAATCAGCTTTATTGTTGTCATAACCTGGAAAACAAAATCCCATAGGAACAATAGCAAAAAGAGATTTGTTATAAAATTCTTCTTTCGTTACCCCCAGCCAATCACGCAGCCTTTTGCCAGAGTGATCATTAAAAGGGATAGAAGTTTCATGGACACGCAATCCTGGTGCTTGTCCTGCAATTGCAATCGAAGCCGTATCGGATAAATAAACGACGGGATTTGGTTCGTGAGGAAGAGGAGGAAAATAATGTGGTTGTTGGATACAAACACGACAGGAATAGATTTTTTTTTCAAGTTTGATAATCTGTTTACATCGTTTCATTGGTCAATGAAATTAAAAAATATTTTTCTTATTCAGTGCGAGGATTTGTTTTGCGCCATTCTCGCGGTCGTTGAAAACTTGATGCCCATATTCCTTTTTTTTTCTTTCTAGCTTCTTGTTCCTCTTTAGGGTATTCATAATAACTTACAGCCCAACCATTATGTACAAGCGTTGCATTGATATTGCTAACTTGTTTTGTTTTACATGTTGCAAGAACACGACGGTATTGATCTATTTTATGCCAGTGACATGTAACAGTTTGATTGTCTAGTAGTTGTTCTAAATATTTTTTAGCCTCAAGTCCACAAGGGTAGCGTTCCTTCTTTTTTCCACAAAATTGGTGGAGTTCAGGAGCATCAATTCCAACCAGTCGAATCTTAATTGAAGAAATCATGATAGAATCGCCATCAATGATTACTGCATTTCCTTTAACAGAGTTTTGAGAAGAAAATTTTTCTTTTTGAGGCAACGGCTGATTCTGCTTAAAATAAATTGACATAAAAACAAGAATGCTAGCTGCAACAAAAATATTGAAACCAGTGATTTTTTTTAAGCTTCTTAGATTAAAATGAGAATTTTTTTTCATGAAACCAAGAAACTGCTAACATTATTATAACGCACTCTATTTTAGTATTGCTTATAATTCGTCCGAGAAATTTTATTCATATGACGAAACAATGTTTCGTTTTAATGACAAAATTTTCGTTAGATATCACAATAATCAAATATTCATGTAGAATATATGTAAGCAACTTAAATAATAAATCAACTTATTCAAAACCGTACAAAACATACAAATTTTAAAGTAAACTTTTTAAACTTAAGGAAACAAAAAAACGCCCCTCAAAAAATAACTTTGAAGAGCAATATCCCCACATTTCTTTTGGAGTATAACATCTATTTATTTAATTTTTGTTTCTTTAAATTCAACGTGCTTTTTTACAACTGGATCATATTTACGCTTGCTCATTTTATCTGTCATTGTACGGCTGTTTTTCTTTGTTACATAGAAAAAACCGGTATCTGCAGTTGATAAAAGCTTGATCTTAATGGTTGCTGCTTTAGCCATAATGTAAGAACCCTATTTATACTGAAAAAATATTATTTTGCTATCAAAACCTATTTCTGATGTCATCAGATTCTCCAGCAACACTACGGATGTTCTCAAAAAAGTCAAGAGCTGATTAATTTTCTCATAAGTTGGACAAACACCAAAGTGATATATAAACTAAAAAAACAGCCATAGCTATTGAAAAACCGAAAGGATTAAAGATATCCATGGATTTTCCGATAAAGGTCGGCCCGATAAGCATACCAATTCTATAGCAAAAAATAAAAGCAGAATTAGCAGTAGCAAGTTCTTGTCCCTTGAGACGTGCCCCTAGATGTGCAAGGCCGATTGTATAAAGGCTCGCTGATACACCACCAAGAAGGAACAGATCAAGCATCAGAATCCATGGATATTGAATGATCCATGGTACCATGAAAGTTCCCAAAAAACTTAAGATAGCGCAACTTATCAGCGGATAGCGTCGATCTTTGGCATAATCGCTTATATACTCCTAATGCTGATAGGAATTAAGAGGAAAACATTTCCGAGCACAAGGGTTGCCATAAAGTGTGCTGCTTCATTCTCATTATAACCAATGGATAAACTAAAGGGTGTAATAAGAGTTAATGCGCCCATTTGAATAGCACCGTAAACAAGTACTGCCATCATTGCGCTTGGAACGTGAAAAAGATAACGAAAAAATGGTGTATATTGGCTTTTTTGAAATTCTGGACTTAATTTCAAGCGGCAAGAATTGGGATAGCAGCCAATATAATAAGACTATAACCAACAGCAAAAGGAATAAATCCTTGTGTTCCCACTTTTGCTAATAGCATTGGACCTACCGCAAACCCTAATCCTAGGACAATAGCATAAATGGAAAGAACAAAACCACGTCTTTTAGGGGGAGCATAACTGTTGATCCAAAACTCTGATAGGATAAACATAACTGTCATAGTAAAATGTAATATAAACCTTAAAATGAACTAAATCCATATGGATTCAAAAAAATAGAATCCTAAAAAACTTAAAGATCCTATGGCCATCATAAATAATATCGTTTTAGAAATGCCTAAGCATAAGGCGATTCGAGAAGTAAAAATAGCTGCAACAATTGTGGCAAATCCACCAACAGTTCCACTATAGCCGATCATACTATTGGAAATACCTTTCTCTGCCATAAGAAGAGAGAGAGACAAGTTGTGTTCCTATTCCCAATGCTGTTCCAACGGTGCCAATAGTTACAATAGCTACAATAATTGCACGCAAAGAATTGTTTTGAGAGTCAAAAGCTTTTTTTTCATGAGAATGGCTTAAGGTACTTTTGTTGATTTAAACAATAAAAAGATGAGCTGAAATGAAAGGGAGACCAAACTATTCTTTGCAGTTTTTCTCATTCCCTGAGTATAAAAAACTGCAAGATTTTTATGTGGTTATTATAGAGATAACAATAAAATTCATCCTCTTGTATACTAAAAAAAGAAGATTGTACACGTTATATAATATAAATATTATATAAGTCATTTCTTAACTTGAAGTTATTATTTTTTATTATTCATATTCTATTTAATGGAGGACAAGAAGCTTAATTTTTTCTTTTCCCATAAAAGGTATGCTTTTGTTTTTTTAATTTGTTTTTATGGTAGGATGTCGGTGAAAATTTTATTGGACGAGGTTTTGTTAAGAGTTCAAAGCATAAAGCGCCAGCAAAAGGTTGTACCGTTATAAGTTTTACTTCTACAACATCACTGAGCTGATAGCCTTTATGGCTACGCTGTCCTACAAGAACATGTTGTGCTTCATCAAAATGATAATAATCATTTTTAAGTGTAGAAATATGGACAAAACCATCTGTATTGAGTTTATCAAGTGAGATAAAAAGACCTGCTTTTGTCACTCCGGAAATGCGACCTGTAAAAATACGGCCGATTTTATTCGTTAAATAGTGAGCAACAAGCCGATCAATAGTTTCCCTTTCAGCCATCATTGCACGGCGCTCGTATAAAGAAATTTGCGTAGCAATTTCTGCAAGATTTTGTTCTTGTGTATCTGTTAATTGATCATTTCCTAATTTCAGCGTTTTAATGAGTGCTCGATGAATAATAAGATCAGCATAACGACGGATGGGGGATGTAAAATGTGTATAGTTATGTAGGTTTAAACCAAAGTGGCCGATATTTTTTGGATTATACTCAGCTTGAGATTGTGAGCGCAGAATAACTTGGTTGATCAATTCTTTTTGTGGTGTATTCGTCACTTTTGCCAGAATGCTATTAAGGCGCGCTGAGGTAAGTTCGCTTCCGCGGGAGAGTGGTATCCCCAAACTTTGAAGAAAGCTCCGAAGTATTTCTTGCTTAGCAAGAGAAGGTTTTTCATGAATACGATAAATGAGGGGCTGGTGATGTTGTTTTAATGTTTCAGAAGCTGCAATATTGGCTTGTATCATAAACTCTTCAATTAAACGATGCGCTTCTAATTGTGTTTCACTCACAACATCTTTTATGCATCCATTTTGATCAAGAATAATCTTTTTTTCTGCAATTTCTAACTCTAGTGGTTGGCGACGATTTCGCGCAGCTTTAAGGCATGCATAGGCTTCCCATAAGGGTTGCAAAATGCTCTCAAAAAGAGCGGCTGTTTTTTCATTTATATTCCCTTCAATTGCCAATTGTACTTCTTGATAAGAAAGTTTGGCTCTTACACGAATCATAGTACGATGAAAACTATGTTTTCGTTTATTACCGTTTGCATCAAAAATCATACGAACGGCTAAAGCTGGTCTTTCTTTTCCTTCACGCAGAGAACATAAATCATGAGAAAGGCGTTCAGGTAACATTGGCACAACGGTATCGGGAAAATAAACAGAATTTCCGCGTTTCAATGCTTCTTTATCTAATGCGCTTCCTGTTTTGATATAGTAAGAAACATCTGCAATGGCCACAATAATAATCCAACCATCATTATTTGCTGGGTCCTTATCCTTGGTTGCATAAACTGCATCATCATGGTCTTTTGCATCTGGTGGATCAATTGTAATAAATGGTAATTGTCGCCAATCTTCACGATTATCCATATTGGCAGCTTTGATATGTTTGACTTGCTCAAGAACACTTTCAGGAAAAATATAAGGAATTCCTTTCGAAAGAAGCGCTATCATTGAGAGTGTTTTTTCACTCTTAATATGCCCTAAAACATTCTTTATTTTTGCGCTCTTTAATCCGTAACCAGTATTTTTTTTAATTTCGACTTCAACGAGATCACCAATTTCAATCTTCATTTCTGGAGACATTTCAACAATGAGTTCACTGGTTTTGCGGTCTATAGGATCAAGGCGCCATTGATTATTTTCAAATTTTCGTACAACAGCAAATGCGCTTTTGGGAGATACATCAATTTTACGAATAATTCGTCCCATATAAGGGGGGCTTGAGCTTTCAGAATTTTTATTTCGAAAAACTTTTATAAGAATATGATCTCCAACACCAATGCTACTTCCTTTTATGTGATGAAAAGAGTGTATTTCAATATTGGGCTTTGGAGAATCTTCCCATTCAAGAGGTTGTGCAATAAAACTCCCATCTTTATCACGTCCGCTAATTTTTACTAAAGTAACAGGAGGTAATTTTCCTTTGTTTATTGCTCTTTTGCGTTGTTTAGAGATAGGATTTTGATCCTTTAACTCACGTAATATATCTCTAAGCCAAATACGGGAATCGCCTTTTAAGTTAAAAGCTTTGGCGATTTCTCGTTTACTTGAGTGGTTAGGATTCTCATTTATAAAGGAAAGGATTTCTTCCTTATCGGGAAAATTTTTCCCCTTGAATGAAGAGAGATATTTTATGTTTTTTTCACCTTTAGCCAAAATTTATGTCTCTTTTATTTTTGCTTTTGTTTTAGAAGAAGCTCTTTTTGAAGTTGTTTTTTTACTCGATGCTTTAGCCGATATAAGTTCTAATGCCTCTGGCAGTGTTACACTAATGGGATCTTTATCTTTTGGCAATGTTGCATTAATTTTACCCCAATTAACATAAGGACCATAACGCCCGTTGCGCACGGTAATGGTTCCTCCTTCGGGATGCTCTCCTAATGTTGCCAATGCTGCAGGTGTTGTTCTGCTTTGCTTGGTTTTGTTTTCTTGTTGCTCTGCCAATACTGTAACAGCGCGATTGATACCAATATCAAAAACTTCATCTGTATGAAGAAGGCGCGCAGATTTTCCGTTATGGCTAAGATAGGGACCATATCGTCCAATCGTAGCTGTGATTGTTTTTCCAGTTTCAGGATGAATGCCAATTTCACGGGGAAGGGATAATAAAGCCAAGGCTTTATCAAGGGTTACATTTTCTGCCTGCCATTCTTTTGGTAGTCCTGCACGCTTAACTTCTTTGCTTTCACCAAGTTGAATATAGGGACCAAAACGGCCATTACGAAGAGAGATATCTTTTCCTGTTTCAGGGTCAATACCAAGGATAACAGGTTCATCATTGCGCACAGCTTCATTCTCTTCTCCAGTATCTGTACCGAGTTGGTGTGTGTACTTACATTCGGGATAATTGGAACAGCCAACAAAAGCACCATAACGACCGAGTTTTAATGATAATTGACCATTTTTACAAAGAGGACAGGAACGCACATCACTTCCATCTTCACGTTCAGGAAAGGCGAGAGGTGCTAATGTTACATTTAAAACATCAAGAACGTTGGTTATACGGAGTTCTTGGATATTGCTAATAGATGCATTAAATCCATCCCAAAAATCTCGCAATACGTCTTTCCAAGAAAGTTTTCCATCAGAGATAAGATCCAGCTTTTCTTCAAGATCTGCTGTGAAACCATATTCTACATAGCGATTAAAAAAATTTTCAAGAAAGGCCGTAACAATACGTCCCTTAGCATCGGGAATAAGCTTTCGTTTATCAATTACAATATATCCACGGTCACACAATGTCGCCAATGTGGAGGCATAAGTTGAAGGACGACCAATTCCTAACTCCTCAAGCTTTTTAATTAATGAAGCTTCAGAATAACGAGAAGGGGGCTCTGTGGTATGCTGTGCAGATTCAACTTTTTCTTTTGTAAGTGCTTCACCAGTGTTTATTTGTGGTAAACGTGTTGTTTCATTTTCTTCATTATTTTCTTCGTCTCGTTGATCGGTGTAGACGGAAATAAAGCCATCAAAGCGAATAACAGATCCTGTTGCTCGTAGATTTGCACGGTTTTCTCCTTGCTGTGCTTCAATTTCAACAGTTGTGCGTTCAATTTCAGCAGAACGCATTTGGCTGGCAATAGCACGCTTCCATATCAGCTCATAGAGCTTTGCTTGATCGCTATCAAGAAAATTACGGACTTGACTAGGATTGCGTTGAAAATCTGTTGGACGGATCGCTTCGTGTGCTTCCTGTGCATTTTTTGCCTTTGTTGAATAAAAACGTGGTTTTTCAGGAATATAGTCTTTACCGAAAGTTTCATGAATAACTTTTCGTGCTGAATCAATAGCCTCTGGTGCTATTTGCACACCATCGGTACGCATATAAGTAATAAGCCCTGCCGTTTCACCATTAATTTCAATGCCTTCATAAAGCTTTTGGGCAATTTGCATAGTGCGAGAAGCTGAAAATCCTAATTTTGAAGAAGCTGCTTGTTGTAGTGTGGAGGTTGTAAATGGAGGAAGAGGATTTCTCTTTGTAGGTTTTGCTTCAACACTGAGTGTATGATATTGGGCTTTCTCCAACATAAAGCGAATTTGGTCTGCTTGTTCTTGAGATTGAATATCAAGCTTGCCTATTTTTCTTTGATTAAACATTGTCAATCTTGCTTGGAAACTATCATTTCGGATGGTTTCTAACTGTGTTGTAACGGACCAATAATCTTCTTTGATAAAATGTTCTATTTCTGATTCACGATCACAAATAATACGCAAAGCAACCGATTGAACGCGTCCTGCTGAACGTGCACCAGGGAGTTTCCGCCATAAAACAGGTGAAAGTGTAAAACCAACGAGATAATCAAGTGCGCGACGTGCAAGATAAGCATCTACAAGTGATGTATCAATATCACGTGGATTGTTCATAGCATCAAGCACAGACTTTTTGGTGATGGCATTGAAGACAACTCTTTTAATAGGTTTATCTTTTAAAACTTTTTTTTGACGAAGAACATCCAGAATATGCCATGAAATAGCTTCCCCTTCACGATCAGGGTCTGTTGCTAATATAAGGCTATCGGCTTCTTTAACGGCTTTTGCTATTTCATTTAAACGTTTAGCGGCAGAAGAATCTATATCCCATTTCATAGAAAAATCTTGATCCGGTAAAACAGAACCATCTTTTGCAGGTAAATCACGAACATGTCCAAATGATGCGACAACTTTGTATTGAGACCCAAGATATTTATTAATTGTTTTTGCTTTTGCTGGAGATTCAACGATAACGATATTCATAATTTTACCCAAATATTGAAATAAAAAACTTTTTTATAAACGCCTTTTACGCGAATAGCTAATGACAATTGCTTAAGAGCACATAAAAAAATATTAGCCATATAAAAAACATGAATATTGTACAACTTATGATTGTTATTATTAGAATACACCCTATATAGAATTACACGATTTATTTTCCACTGTTATTACAAAAACATACGACGAAATACTAAGATAACGTCTATTGAGAGGTAGGAGGGGAAATGCTCAAGGATAGAGGATTATGTTTATAAATCATTTAAAAGTTATCCAATATATTACAGACATGTCTAAGCAAATGAATCAGATGGCGCGTCAGGCGCATAGTCCGCTTTTAGCATTGCTTTTGGATATGGTTGCCAAAGAAGGGCAAAGCATTATTAATAGTGCTGAGGCTCTTGGGGAAGATCAAGATTCGACAATGACACACAACCACCAGAGTGTCGAATAAGCTTTCCAGCAAGCTCGAGTTCTACCAACAAGAGGTAGAGAGTTGGAAGTGAAACACCTGTGTGGGTGCTGAGAGTGTCTAAATCGATTGGCGTTGTTGAAAGAGCGGAGAGAACTGCTGCACGTGCTGCATCATCACCTGCTAAAGAGGGACCGCTGTTTTTTTCATCTGCTAAATTGAAATTCTCCTTTTCAAGTTGTAAAGAGGATGGTTCCTCAAAAAAATTGAGTTGCGAATTTGGAAGCGGTGAAATTAATGGCGTAAGTGTTTCTATGATGTCAGAAGGATGTGTGGTGAGTAGAGCACCGTCCTTGATAAGATTGTTTGTACCAACAGATCTTGGATCAAGTGGTGAGCCGGGAATGGCAAAAATTAACCGCCCCATTTCAGCTGCTTGACGTGCGGTAATTAAGGACCCTGAGCGCAGGGCTGCCTCTACAACCAAGAGACCAAGTGATAGAGCTGCAATAATACGGTTTCTTCTTGGAAAGTCGATAGCACGCGGCTTCCAAGAAATGGGCATTTCGCTGATGATGGCTCCACCATTGGCGATAATATCTTCATGCAACTTTTTATTTTCAGGAGGATAGATATGATCAATTCCCCCAGCCATAACTGCAACAGTTCCTGTTTTTAAACTTGCTTGATGCGCAACGCTATCAATTCCACGAGCGAGCCCAGAAATTGTTACAAAGTCTGCTTCTCCGAGAAAACGCGCAAATTGAGCCGTAAGCTTTTTTCCCGCAGCTGAAGCATTTCGAGAACCTATAATTCCAATAGAAGTTTTTTGAAAAATTGAAACATTACCTTTGATAGCAATAAGCGGCGGAGGGGCTTCTGTAACCTTAAGAAAAGCTGGATAATCTGGTTCTCCCATACCGATAAACCGAACACCTAATCTTTTCGCTTTTTGTATTTCTTTTTCTGCATCTTCTAAGCTTGCTATTTTAATAGATACAGAACCACCGCCTTTTCTACTAAGCTCTGGCAGCGCTTCCAGAGCATTTTCTGCTGTTTTATAATGATCAATGAGATTGCGAAAACTCACTGCTCCAATATTTTCACTACGCAACAACCGTAACCAATTTAGACGTTGACGATCAGTGAGCAGGATTCCTTTATTTATCCCCGTTTTGAGTCCCAATCTTACTTTCTTCCCCAATTAATAATCTACCGATATTTGCGTAATGCTTTATATACACAAATATGCTCATCACAATCAGCATAAAATAGAAATAAGGATCGGAAAAGTAAAAAACAAATATCGCAGTTATAACAACAGAAACGAGTGCGGATAATGAAGAATAGCGTGTGAGGAGAAAAATCGTTATCCATACAATAATAAAAACAATTGCTGCAGGCCAATAGATTCCTAAGCAGATCCCTAGATAGGTAGCAACACCTTTGCCGCCTTTAAATTTAAGCCATATGGGGAAAAGATGCCCTAAGAAAACAAAAAAACCTGCTAGAGAAACAAGGATACTATTGTCTAGCGGATCACTAAAAAACTTTATAACGAAAACAACGATAGTTCCTTTCAACATATCACAAAGAAGTGTTAGAGCAGCAAGTTTTTTATTTCCTGTTCGTAAAACATTTGTAGCTCCAATATTGCCGGAACCAATTGTTCTCACATCGCCAAGTTTGGCTAATCTCGTAAAAAGAAGACCAAATGGAATCGAGCCAATGATATAAGATATGAGGAAAATAAACCATGGAGTGGACTGAAAAAATATTTCTGCTTCATTCATTAAAAATCTCATTAAGTTTGTTGATCAAGTTTAAAAACGGTTTTCCCTTTCACAATGGTCTGGAGCACGCGTCCTTGAAAACGTGCATTCTCAAAAGGGGTATTTTTTGAACGTGAATAGAGCTTCTCTTTCGAAACAACCCATGGTTCTTCAAGATCAACCACAATAAGGTCTGCATGAGCACCTTTCTTCAGTGTTCCTGCATTGAGTCCAAAGAGCTTTGCAGGCGCCGTTGACAAAAGTTCAGTTATCCGTAGAAGAGATAGGCTCTCATCATGGTAAAGGCGTAAGGCTGCACTCAATAAAGTCTCCATACCAATAGCGCCAACCGCTGCGTCATTAAATGGTAAATGTTTTGTATCGTTACTCTGAGGATCATGAGAAGAGACAATAACATCTATAGTCCCATCCTTTATTGCTTCAATCATTGCTATACGGTCTTCTTCTGTACGCAATGGGGGCATTAAGCGAAAAGAGGTGCGATATTCACCAATGTCATTTTCATTGAAAGATAAATGATTAATAGATATACCCGCTGAAATTTTCTCACTGCGTTTTTTACCTAAACGAAGTGCATCAGCAGAGAGTGCTGTTGATATTTGAGCGGCATGATAGCGTGTTTGCGTTAATACTGCTAATCGCAGATCCCTTTCAAGTGGGATAACTTCTGCTTCGCGGGGGATGCCAGAAAGACCAAGCCAACTGGCGAGCAGCCCTTCATTCATCACACCTTGTCCTGTAAGATCTTTATCTTGCGTTTCATGCATCAATGGAACATCAAAATCACGCGCATAAGTCATTGCACGTCGCATAACAGATGAACTTTGAAGCGTTTTTTTTCCTTCATAAAAGGCAACAGCTCCTGCATCTTTTAGTAAGCCGAATTCCGCTATTTGCTGTCCGTTGAAACCTTGTGTGATCGCAGCAACGGGATAAATATTGACCGATGACTTTTCTTGTACTGTATGCCTAATAAATTCAACAAGTGCCACATTATCAATGACTGGACGCGTATCTGGCATCATGAGGAAAGAAGTAATACCACCTGCGGCGGCGGATTGACTTGTTGATGCGATTGTTTCACAGTGTTCATTCCCTAATTCTCCAACAAAAACGCGCGCATCAACAAGGCCAGGGAGAATTGCTTTGTTTTGTGCGTTAACAATTTCTGCTTCTTCTGGGAAACCCTGATTCAGAGCATCTTTTCCAGCGGCTATAATCCGTCCATTTTCAACAATAACTGTACCAATTTCATCGACTGCGCGTGAAGGATCAATAATACGAGCATTTTGAAAAACAATTGGTTTTATCATTTTTTTTCTCCACTGATCTTTGCGCGTGAATCTAATAAAGCCTCCATGACCGCCATACGCACTGCAATTCCCATTTCTACTTGTGTATGAATCATACTTTGTGATCCATCTGCTATGTCAGATGCAATCTCTACACCACGGTTTATTGGGCCAGGATGCAGAATAATGGAATCATTTTTGGCATAGGCTAAATTTTCTTTATGTAAGCCAAAATAATGGAAATATTCATGCGTAGAGGGAATAAAAGAACCTGTCATCCGTTCATGCTGTAAGCGTAACATCATGATAACGTCAGCATTTTTAAGACCTTCTTTCATTGTGTTAAAAACCTCAACACTCATATGAGTGATTTCTGCGGGTAAGAGTGTTGAGGGAGCAACAACACGAACACGAGCACCCAAAGCATTGAGACTCAGGATATTGGAACGGGCAACACGTGAGTGTAAGATATCTCCACAAATCGCAACAGTTAATCCTTCAATATGACCTTTTGCTCTTTTAATGGTTAGAGCATCTAATAAAGCCTGTGTTGGATGTTCATGAGCACCATCACCTGCATTAATGACACAACAATCAACTTTTTGCGCTAATAAAGCTGCCGCTCCTGCACTGTTATGGCGAAAAACCAGTATATCCGGCTTCATCGCATTGAGAGTTGCAGCTGTATCAAGTAATGTTTCTCCTTTTTTTACAGATGAGTTGCCGATCGCAAGACTCATCACGTGTGCACCTAGCCTTTTACCCGCTAATTCAAAAGAAGATTGTGTTCGCGTAGAGGCTTCAAAAAAGAGATTAATTTGAGTCCGTCCATGCAAAGTAGATTTTATTTTATCAATTTTGTTAGAAAGGATAACATTTGCTTCTGCACGATCAAGCAATGTATTAAGATCTTGTACACTTAGATCTTTAATAGCTAAAAGATGTTGATGAGGGAAAAGTGGAAAAAAATTATCTTGAATCATAGCATTCTTCTTTATCTCTCTCTAAACAGGTTAAACAAGCATTTGTTTGAATATGATAAATGTTTCTTAACTCTAAAAAGACAAATAGTCTATGATATGAATGGTTTGAATGTAGGAATATACCTATGAGTGCTGTATCTGCGCAAAATAATCGTCGAAAAAATACATTTCTTAGCGATACGCTTATGTTTCGTATTGCCTCTACTTTGCCTAAGTTTTTGTTAGCAAGTTTTGAAGAAATAGGAGACTTTGCAGCGAGTCGAGAAGCATGGAAACTCTCTTGCTTGGCAAATCATTATAAGCCTTTATTGTGTTATAATGATGAATGGGGGCAACCGACGGAAAAATTAGAGATCCATTCTTCCTATCAAGCTCTTCAACAATATTCTAGACAAGCTGGTTTGGTTACCTCACTTTGGGAAAATACGAGCTCAGAAAATGGAGTACGCTATCAAGCGCGTGCGATTCGTTTAGCTTTATCTGCTGGTTTAGAAACAGGACATTTGAATGAAGTTATCATAACGAGTGCAGCTATTGCTGTGTTAATTAGTGATATTGAGCTCTTCAAAAAATGGCAAAATGTACTTTTATCACGCCAATATGATTCCTCATCAAAGCCTATTCATCATAAAAAGGCTGCTTCTCTAACTTGTGCATTTGATGATATTGAAAAATACGCTTTTAATTTTCCAAGTGTTAAGAAGATTTCTTTCGATGAAAGTATGGAACGTGATCTATATCGTTTAAATGTTGTAAAAACCAATGTTATTAATCCTACCGCTGACGGATATCTTGTTAGTGCAGATTTAAATGGTCATTTAAGTTGTTTTTTTATTCCACGCATACAAGAAAATGGCGCATTAAATGGATTTATATCGATTCGTCATTTAATTCAGCGTTCTGGAGAACTTTTAACACCAGAGGGTGTTGTTGATTTCCAAGGCAGTTATGGTTGGCTTTTGGGAAATGCTGGAGAAGGGCTTAAAGTTATTAAAGATATCGAGACGATGATGCGTTTCGATCAATCAGTAATATCGGCAGGTGTTTTGCGAGCGGCTCTTCAATTTGGCATAGATTTTTTCCGGAAAAAAATGCCCAATCAACCTTTACCACCACTGACAGAACGTATTTTTGCAGATATTGCATTAGATATAGCTGCTTCACAAGCATTGGTTTTGCGTTTAGCGAGAGCATTTGACAATGCAGCAAATGACCGTTCTGAAGCAGCTTTTGCCCGCATTATGACACCTATTATTGCTTATCACGTAAGTCAATTGGTTGTGCCTATTATTGGTGAAATTATTGCACAACTTGGTATTGAAAGTTTTATAGAGAATAATCCATTATCGCAAATGTTGCATAATGGGCCTGCACGAATTGTGAGAAATAGTTCTGCTAATCAATTGGTAAAGGATGCCATTCTTATTGCTGAAAAAGCACCGGGACTGTTTCAGAAATTGTTAGAAAAAATTGCTCTTGATATTGGACCAGCGGGACCACGAGCAATTGAAATTATTAAGTCAGCAGGTGATATGGCATCAGCAAATGAAGGTGCAGGAAGGTTTTTTGTTGAACAGGTAGCCTATGCAGCAGCAGCAGCAGCATTACGTTCTACAGACATAGAACATGTTGCAAATGCCTATATGGAAAGCCGTCTTGGGGGACAGTGGAGATCTTCCTACGGGATGCTCATTGCACGATATAATGCAGGGCATTTGCTCAATGTCCTCTATCCTTCCATATGATGAAAGTTTTGAATTCTATTGAGAGCACCTTGCAATATAAAAGCAGCGGCTGCCGAATCAATTCGGCTTGCTCTTTTAGCGCGCGATACATTCATTTCTAGAAGAGAACGCTCTGCAGCAATTGTTGACAGACGTTCGTCCCAAAAAACAAATGGAATTTTTGTATAAGCTTTCATATTGCTCACAAAAGCTCTGGTTGCTTGAACACGAGAACCGCTGCTCCCATTCATGTTAAGGGGTAAGCCGATGATAATAACGCCTACATTTTCACGGTCAAAAATTTTAATAAGTGTGTAAGCATCTTCTGTAAATTTTTTTCGCTGTAGTACAGGACGCGGATTTGAGACAGTCAACCCCATATCAGAAATCGCAATTCCGATAGTTTTTGTCCCTAAATCTAAGCCTGCTATTGTTTGTCCAGGCAAAAGATGTGTCATAACTTCGTTTATATTAATAACGGTCATAAGGGTATAATGCGTTTTTTAATGTTTCAGATCTAATGGTTATATTCTTCATTCATGTTATCTAATATTCTTGCGCTTGCAAGCTCAGCCTTGTATAGCCAGAATAAAGATTAATAAAAACAGAAAGGCGTAAATAGTATGTCTGTTGATCAAGAGACCGTCAAGCGGGTCGCACATTTAGCGCGGATTGCTATCCACGATGATGAGATAGAACCTGTGACAAAAAAATTCAATGCTATTTTAGGTTTTGTAGAGCAATTGAATGAAGTTGATGTCAGTGGAGTTGAGCCATTAACATCTGTGATGCCGATGACTCTACGAATGCGTGAAGATAGTGTTACAGATGGCGATAAAGCAGCAGATATTGTAGCCAATGCCCCTGTTACAGAAGAAAATTTTTTTCTTGTCTCAAAAATTGTTGAGTAACTTTTTATATTTTTGAAATTTGAGAACCAATATGACCGATTTAACAACCCTCACAATTGCGCAAGCTCGTGATTCTCTAATAAAGAAAAATCTCAAAGCAACAGAATTAACGGAAGCTTATTTACAAGCAATAGAATCAGCTAATCCAATTTTGAATGCTTATGTAACAATAACAGCAGAACAGGCAATGAAAATGGCTGCTGAATCAGATAGTCGCTTAGCGAGAGGGCAGGGAGGGCTTTTAGAAGGAATTCCTTTGGGGATTAAAGATCTTTTTGCAACCTATGGTGTTCATACTCAAGCCTGTTCACATATCCTTGATGGTTTTAAACCGCATTATGAATCAACTGTCACGGCTAATTTATGGCAAGACGGTGCTGTAATGTTAGGAAAACTTAATATGGATGAGTTTGCTATGGGCTCATCCAATGAAACATCATATTATGGTCCCGTTATTAATCCGTGGAGAAAAAAAGACTCGAATGAAAAACTCGTACCCGGTGGTTCTTCGGGAGGATCTGCTGCCGCTGTTGCTGCACAAATTTGTGCCGGTGCAACTGCAACCGATACAGGTGGCTCAATACGTCAACCAGCAGCTTTTACTGGAACTGTAGGAATAAAGCCAACTTATGGACGTTGTTCACGGTGGGGCGTTGTTGCATTTGCTTCATCCCTTGATCAAGCTGGACCTGTTGCTAGAGATGTTCGTGATTGTGCTATCTTACTAAGATCAATGGCCTCTTTTGATGAAAAAGATTCTACTTCCGTGAATTTACCAGTTCCTGATTATGAAAGTTATCTTGGTCAATCAATTAAAGGAATGAAAATTGGTATCCCAAAAGAATATCATATGGATGGAATGTCTCCAGAAATTATTGAGCTTTGGAAAAAAGGCATAAGTTGGTTAAAGGAAGCAGGAACTGAGATTAAGAACATTTCTTTGCCCCATACAAAATATGCTCTACCTTCTTATTATATTATAGCTCCTGCAGAAGCCTCTTCTAATTTAGCGCGTTATGATGGTGTGCGTTTTGGTCTACGCGTGCCTGGAAAAGACATCATTGAGATGTATGAAAACACGCGCTCTGTTGGTTTTGGTGATGAAGTCAAGCGACGTATTTTGGTTGGGACTTATGTTCTTTCATCTGGTTATTATGATGCCTGTTATCTAAGAGCTCAAAAAGTAAGAACACTCGTAAAACGTGATTTTGATCAATGTTTTGCTTCAGGCATTGATGCTATTCTGACACCAGCAACACTAACACCTGCCTTTGGTATAGCTGATGAAAAAATAAAAAATGATGCTGTAGCAATGTATCTTAATGACATTTTTACGGTACCCGTTAATATGGCTGGTTTACCAGGAATCTCTGTTCCTGCAGGTCTGTCATCAAATGGTTTACCTCTAGGATTGCAATTGATTGGTAAACCTTTTGCTGAAGAAGTCATTTTTCAGATAGCGCACATTATTGAAAAAGAAGCAGGGATATTCAGTGCAGAAAAATGGTGGATGTAATAATCAAACTTTACAAAGGAGCATTTCTCATTGAGAACGAGAAATGCTTTTTTAAAAGGTGGAGGGATGAGCTCTATTTCCTCAATTCGTAGTCTTTATCCACCAAGATAGGCTTCTTTAACACGCGAATCAGAGAGCATAGTTTTACCTTCACCGTGAAATAAAATATGTCCTACCTCTAAAATATAAGCATAGTCAGCTATAGAAAGCGCAGCAAATGCATTTTGTTCAATAAGAAGAACAGTTTTTCCCATCTCATTAATTTTTCTAATAATCGAAAAAATTTCTCGAACGAGAAGCGGAGCCAATCCCAACGATGGTTCATCTAATATGACCATATCAGGATTGCTCATGAGTGCACGGCCCACAGCAACCATCTGTTGTTCACCACCTGACATTGTTCCTCCCAACTGTTTTGCTCTTTCTCGTAGGCGCGGAAAAAGATCAAATATCCATTCAATATCACGGGAAATTCCCTGCTTATCATGACGGATATAAGCACCTAGATGAAGATTCTCTAAAACAGTGAGATGGGGCATGATACGGCGTCCTTCAGGACTTAGAGCAATACCTAATCGCAAAATCTCTTCTGGTGATTTTTTAATAATAGATTTGCCATTATAGGTAATTTTTCCATAAACAGAGCGATTAAGTCCTGTAATAGAACGTACAATACTGCTTTTTCCAGCACCATTGGCTCCAATTAAAGTGACAATACTTCCCTTTTTTATGGACATAGAAAGATTTTGGACAGCTTTAATGGCGCCATAATGAACGTAAAGATTTTTTATTTTAAGAATATCCATAAACATCTCCGCCAAGATAAGCTTCAATAACTTTAGGGTTATTACGAATTTCATCTGGTGTACCATTGGCAATGCAACAGCCATATTCCATAACCAAAATATGTTGGCAAAGCCCCATAACCACTTTCATATCGTGCTCAATAAGAAGAATTGTAAGATCAAAGTCTTTTTGCACTTTTGCTATGAATTTTCTAAGATCTTCACTTTCTTGTGGATTCATGCCAGCAACAGGTTCATCAAGAAGAAGCAATTTGGGCTTTGTGGCTAACGCGCGTGCAATTTCTAGACGTCGTTGCACACCATAAGGTAAAGCTGTTGCCGATTGATTGGCAAGGTGATCAAGCTGTAGCTGCTCAAGGAGCTCCAAGGAATTTTTATAAACTTCCTTCTTTTCTTTCATTGCTTTTGAAAAAAATAGAGCTGAAGAAAACCAAGGATATTTTTGTCGAACATGCGCTCCTACCATAACATTCTGCAAAACCGTTAACCCTGAGAAAAGACGAATATTTTGAAATGTTCTGGCAATATGGCGTCTACAGATAATATAAGGAGGCGCTCCAGAAATTTTTTGCTCATCAAAAAGAATGACGCCGCTTGTAGGAGCATAAAATCCAGAAATCATATTGAAAACGGTTGTTTTTCCAGCGCCATTGGGACCAATTAATCCAGTAATACTTCCTCGTTTAATTGCCATATTAATATTATTTACAGCAACTAATCCGCCAAAACGCATTACAATATTATTGAGTGAAAGGATGGTGTCGTTCATAGCTTTCCCTCAGTATTAGAAAGCTTTTTGCGTGTCAAAAAGCTATAAATTCCATTCCATGAGAATTCTCGTTGTCCCATCAACCCTTTTCTCCAAAACAAGATAATTACCAGCAATAAAAGAGAAAAAACAACCATACGAAGCCCTGGTGTTTCTGGAATATGTATGAAACCTAAGTCAAATGGACTTTCAATAATACGAAGCCATTCAAGCATAACTGTAATAATAATGCTGCCAATAATGCTTCCTGTAATTGAGCCGAGACCACCAGCAACTACAATCATCAAAATATTAAAAGTTAGAAGAAAATTAAACATTTTGGGATCAATGGTTGAAATAAGAGCAGCCATTAATGCTCCACCTATACCTGCAAAAAACGCTCCAACAGTAAAAGAAAAACTACGGTAGAAAAAAGCGTTAATTCCCATAGTTTTCGCAGCAATTTCATCATCACGAATGGCACGTAATACGTTACCAGTATTGCTTTGCAGTAAAAGGACAATAAAGAGAACAGTAAATGCTAACCAACCATAGTTCCACCATAATGTTGCATTTTGAGGTATTCCCTTGATACCTAAAGAGCCATTTGTAAGCGATGTTGCGTTCGTAATGACAATGCGAATAATTTCTGCAAAACCCAATGTTGCAATTCCAAGATAATCACCACCAAGACGTAATATTGGCAAAGCAATCAATAAACCTACAACTGCAGCACATAAACCACTTATAACAACAGCGACAAAAAAAGGTAATTGCAGATGATACAATGGTTCAGCGATAGGCTCCAGAATCCACATCATTTCTTTTTGTTCAGGGGAAAGAAGTAAAATTGCGCAAACATAAGCACCAATAGCCATAAATCCAGCATGTCCAAGAGAAAACATACCTGTGAAACCGTAAATCAAATTAAGCGAAATTGCCAATATCGCATTAATAGCAATCAGATTTATGATACGAAGCGTATAGTCATTAAAATGGCTATCAGCATAAAATAAAAAACCTATGAGAACTAAAACACTTATACAAGATAAAACAGTTGTCACTGACTTTGCCATTAGATTTTCTCCTGACTTTTTTTACCCATTAATCCTGTGGGCAATATCAATAAAATCAGAATCAATAAAATGAAAGCGAAGGCATCTCGATATCCAGATAGCGCGGGGAAAAATGCGATAATCATAATTTCAATAAACCCTAATAACAATCCTCCCAACATTGCTCCTGGTATCGAACCAATACCTCCGATAACAGCAGCGATAAATGCTTTGAGACCAGGAAGAACGCCCATATAAGGCTGAATTTGAGGATAACGTAAAGACCACATAATACCTGCTATAGCGGCAAGAGCTGAGCCTATTCCAAATGTAAATGCAATAACTTTATTGACAGACACACCCATCAAACGCGTCGTTTCAATATCATGGGAGATTGCACGCATAGCAAGACCCGGTTTTGTTTTATGGATAATCCATAACAGTAAAACAATAAGAATCAATGACACAACGGGAACGATCAGAGACATGGGAGCAATTCTAATGATACCATCTGCTCCTGATCCTAAATGCCATAAAAATGGTGTTACAAGAAAATCTGGTTGTTTTACACCTTTCGGAACACCACTAAAGAGTACAGTAGAAAGATTTTCAATAAAAAAAGAAACACCAATTGCACCGATAAGCGCCGAGATACGCGGAGCATGGCGTAGAGGTTTATAGGCAAGTTGATCAACAATAATACCCACTGCACTTGTAATAAAAATGGAAAAACAAAGAGCTAAAACCCAAATCGGGGTAAAATCTTGTGGAGAAATTTTAAAATAATAAACAAAACCTAACGCAAGGATTAAAAAAACAGCAATCCAGTAAATTGAAGGGCGCCTTTTAAACCCTATAAAGACCGAATAATAAATAAGAGCCGCGAGAAACAAAAGAAGAAGTGCTGCCCAAGCAGGCATAAAGCTAATTGTGGAAAAGAAAACAAAATATGCTCCCAGCATAAAGATATCACCGTGAGCAAAATTAATGAGTCTCAGTATACCGTAGACCATGGTGTAACCAATAGCGATAAGCCCATAAAGAGATCCCAATGCCAGTGCATTAAAAAAATACTGGATGAACATTTCAGTGCTCATCTCTCATCCTTCCACATTTGTTAATTTACATAGGATAACAAGAAATTTCTAAGTTTTTGGTTGAGAAAAAGATCCTCAACCAATTCTTGCATTTTAATAAGTAAAACTTTTTAATTAAAAAGCAGGTTTAACCTCTTCTAAATAAACACGTTTTCCATCCTGTATTTTAATGATACCAATAGGAATCTTAGGGTTATGATTTTCATCCATTGACATATCACCGAAGGGGGTTTGAAAATCTTTTAATTTGCTAAGAGCGATAGTAATTTTTTCACGATCAGCGCTACCAGCATTTTCAATAGCCTTCATGAACATCATATAACTCGTATATCCCAAAACAGAATTGATATTCGGTTCTTTGTCAGGATACTCTTTTTTCCATTCTGCTGTGAATTCTTGCGCAGCTACTGACATATTTGGCATATCCTCACTATAGGGAAGTGTCGTATGTAAGAAACCTTCTGAAGCTTTTCCTGCAATCGCAATGGTTTCTGGATTATCCATAGCATCTCCACCCATAATTTGAAACTTTGCTCCTAATTCTCGTGCTTGTTTCATAATGATAGCACCTTCAGAAAAGTAAGATGGAATGAATAAGATATCAGGTTTTTGCGCGATAATTTGCGTAAGAACAGCTGAAAAATCCTGATCTCCGGAATTATAGTTTAAATTTGAGACAACTTCACCACCTAATTTTTTGAAAGCACGCATAAAGTAGCTTGCAAGACCAATGGCATAATCGTTTGAAATATCTTTGAGGATAGCTGCTTTTTTTGCGTGTAAAGTTTGACTTATGTAAGTCGCGATTCCCACTCCTTGATAGGAATCAATAAAACAAGCGCGGAAATAATATTTTTTACCCTGTGTAACAAGAGGACTTGTTGAGGAAGTTGCAATGGTTGGAGTCTTTGCTTTTTCAGATATTTCACCACCTGCCAACGAAAGCGAGGAACCATAGCTACCAATGATTCCACTTACTTTTTCACTTGCTGTTAAACGCATAACAGCATTAGCTGCTTCTACTTTATCAGACTTATTATCAATAATAACAAGTTCTACTTTACGTCCTAAAATTTCTGGAATTTTTTTATGGGCTAATTCTATACCTCTAATTTCAAGCTGACCTCCAAATGCATTTTGACCACTTAATGGAAGATAAACACCAATTTTGATAGGTTCACTTGCATAAACATTTGCAGTAAATGCCATGAATGCTGTGATTGTCGTAAGGATTTTCTTCAATTGCATTGCGCATTTTCCTTAATTGAATTGTTGTTTTTTCACCTTATATTGAACTTCTTCATCATGCAAGTTACACATTTATGAAAATATCATTATGTAAAAAACCTTTCATATAACCTCTTTTGTAGGGCACTCTTTGTAAGATATGTAAAGCTTACAATCAAATAGTTTTATAAATATTCATGTTGATATTCTCTGACATTAACATAGAAGATACGACAATATGGGGAAATCTTATCTTGGGGCTTGCGTGTTGATACAAGAGCAATGTTTACTTAAACCTAGAGAATCAATATCGTACAATTTATAAGCTACAGGATCACGTTATTATGACGAGTAAGGATGCATTAAAAGATTGTCCCCTATCTGAAGATAGTATAGGTGCTTGTGGGGAGATTATCGAAATCAGTGGTGTCATTAAGTGGTTTGATGGTAGTAAGGGGTATGGATTTATTGTACCTGATTTACCTCATTTCCCCGATATATTATTGCATGTTACGGTAATGCGAAGGGATGGTTTTCAAACAGCTTTGGAGGGAGCGAAAGTTATTTGTGCTGTGGAAAGAACTGAAAGAGGGTTAAAGTGTGTTCAGGTGAAATCCATAGATTGTTCTTCAGCAATTCATCCATCAGAAGTTCCAGCCCGTACCCATGTTGTTGTTACTCCAGAAAGTGGACTAGAACGTGCAATTGTTAAATGGTTTAATCGTGACAAAGGGTACGGTTTTCTTAGCCGTGGGCAAGGAACAGAAGATATTTTTATTCATATGGAAACGTTGCGCCGTTTTGGTTTAGCAGAGCTTCGTTCCGGCCAAGTTGTTCTTGTACGTTTTGGTAAAGGAGAAAAAGGTTTAATGACAGCAGAGATTTATCCGGATATAGGCATTCCTTTAGCTACGCATTGAATTTCACGAATGAAAACAGTATGTTTTTAAAGGGGGTTATTCCGTAAATTTCTATAGAGGTAGGTTTTTAAAGAAAATATGGCTCTAGTGAATCCATAAACCAAATGGAGAAAGTTGCGCGTATTACGTTGAAAGAAACTAGAAAACAACAAGGGGGCAACCCTCTTATTTTTTTGACTTTTAAACTCTGGTACTTTTTATTTTAGAAACAAAATTTAAAAATTTTCTGTGGTGGAGACAAGAATGTTAAAGCCTTTTAAAAAGGAGCATATTGTTTTACTGGTAATGCTTTTTATGTTAGAAATGCGTGTTGTTGTAGCAAAAAAGCCCATAGAGATTCCTGTTCATCCGATTCCTTTAGAAATACATACAAAACAAGGTACGGTTTATTATAAGGTAGAGGTTGCTTTTACGCCGTCTCAAGCAGCAGCTGGTTTAATGTATCGGACTGATTTTCCACGCGATCGTGCAATGCTCTTTAAGCAGCTAAAAAGTTCTCAATCGGGAGATGAACAGAAAATTTTTATGTGGATGGCAAATACGCCTTTACCTTTAGATATGATTTTCTTAAACTCTGAGGGAATTATTGTATCGATTATTGAAAACACTTCTCCATTTTCGACAAATACCATTTCATCAGAAGTTCCTGCAGCTTTTGCACTTGAGATTAACGCTGGTGAAGTTTCTGAAAAAAAGATACAAAAAGGGCAACGTGTTATTCATCCTTTACTTTGTGGAAAGTGCAATAAAAAATGACCGCTGAAGATATTCGTTTTTTTGAATATAATGGTTTGCGATTTGCTTATCGAGAAGAAGGGCAGGGCGCGCCTGTTTTGTTGATTCATGGTTTTGGATCTTCTGCACGAGTGAATTGGTATGCAACGGGTTGGTTTCGCATTCTCACTGAAGCAGGATATCGTGTTATTGCTCTTGATAATCGCGGTCACGGAGATTCAGTTAAAAGTTATGATCCTGTCTTTTATACACCTCAAGCTATGGCTGGCGACGCAATAAAGTTACTACAGCATTTAGAGATATCTAAAGCCCATGTTATGGGATATTCTATGGGGGCTCGTATTAGTGCTTTCATGGCTCTTTTGCATCCAACATATGTACACAGTGTTATTTTTGGTGGTTTAGGTATTGGTATGGTAATGGGAGCGGGAAATTGGGAGCCTGTTGCTGAGGCACTTTTAGCAGAAGATATTTCTACCATTACCAATACGCGCGGTTTAATGTTCCGTAAATTTGCAGATCAAACGAAAAGCGATAGGCGTGCTCTTGCTGCTTGTATCATTACATCAAAACAGGAGTTAACGGCGTCTGAAGTTTACAAAATTAAGCAACCTTCACTTGTTGCAGTTGGTTCATTAGATGAAATTGGCGGTGCTGCAGAGCCATTAGCAGCTTTATTGCCTTGTGGTGAAGCTTTATCAATTCCTGGTCGAGATCATATGCTTGCTGTAGGCGATAAAGTTTATAAAAAAGGCGTTATAGATTTTCTTTCTCGTTATCCTATAAGATAAGCATTCTTCATAGATTTTAGCATTTACAAAAATACTCAGTATTTTTATCTCGTATAAATTGAATAAAGCTTATTTAAAAATTTTTCTATTGTGACATAAGTTTTTTATAAAAAATGGGAAGAAAGCTAAACTCTTATTAGCCTATTTTGTATATTTTTTAGAGATGTAATTCTTCTAGGGTTAGATAATTATACTTTAAAATTTATTAAAAAGAATTATTTTTGAATGATATAATAATATTTTTTTCTAAAAAATGTAATTTTAAATAAAAAAAGTATTATTATTTTTATCCTTTATAAAAGGAACAAAATTATAAATTATTGATCAATTTTTCTTACGAATATGCATTCTAAATGCGTATGCTAAAATTGGAGATAAAGTAAAATTATTAAAAATATACAGTTTTTGCCATTTTTTAATCTATACGGGTATATTTAATAATGATAGAATCCTTTTGTAAAAGTTTTTTATAAATGTATAAAGCGCGTTGTAAATATATGTAATATTAAGTAAATATTCAGATTAAGCTTTTTTACTAACTTTACAGAATCATGAGGTTGTCTTATTTGCGCGACACGCAGTTATTTAAATCGTTAAAAAAACAGGAGAGCATAGTGAATGCTGATGAAATAAAAAAACTTGATAATTATTTAAAAAATATATTCCAAAACTCAGCATTGCAAGTTAGAGCACGGCCTAAAAAGAGTGATTCTTGTGAGGTTTATATGGGAGATGAGTTTTTAGGCATTATCTATCGAGATGAAGATGAAGATGAGCTCTCCTATAATTTCTCAATGGCTATATTAGATATTGATTTAGAAAATTGATTTGTTGTTCATAGTTGAATGAAGTCTTTTTTATCCCATAAGATTTATATAAGTTTTAATGCTTTAAAGCTCGTATGATTATTTCGTGCAATAATAAGATGGTCATGGATAATAATGCCTAACGCATTTGCTGCATCTTTTAATCTATATGTCATTGTTATATCTGCATCAGAGGGGGTGGAATCGCCAGAAGGATGATTGTGGACTAAGATAAGTCCTGATGCGGATAACTCTAAAGCTCGAGAAATAACTTCACGAGGATAAACAGGGGTATGATCAATGGTTCCAGTTTGTTGCACCTCATCAGCAAGTAAGCCGTTTTTCTTATCAAGAAACAAAATACGAAATTGTTCACGTGTTTCGTGAGCCATAACAGCTTTACAATAAGCTAACACTTTATCCCATGATGAAAAAATATCACGTTTAAACAATTGCGCACGAGCAAGACGTCCAGCAACATCTGAAATAATTTTTAAATCAATTGCAGTGGCGGGACCACATCCTGGAATTTCTTGAAGTCGGTGAATATCTGCTCCCAACACATCAGCTAATGAACCAAAACGTGCTATCAAATTTTTAGCTATGGGTTTTGTGTTTGCACGGGGTATTGTACGAAAAAGCAATAATTCAAGATATTCATAATCTTCGATTGCATTTCCTTTTGACTTTAAATAACGCTTCCGAAGACGCTCACGGTGTCCTTGATAATGTTTATGGAGCTGTGCGTTTTTCTGAGGGGCTTCACTTTTTCTTTCTGATACTGGGGTGAGTGGAGAACTCGATGTTAATGCAAAGTGATCACTTTGAGTATTTTCCTTTTGATTTAATTTTTTAGCCATAACATCTCTACATTGCGTTAGGTATGCGAATTTGGAATATAAAAAATATTTTTAGGAGATTGTGTAAATATTTCATACCCTTCATTTGTGACACCAATTGTATGTTCATATTGTGCTGTCAGAGAGCGGTCACGGGTAACAGCAGTCCAACCGTCAGATAAAATCTTAACTTGTGGTTTACCAAGGTTAATCATAGGCTCAATTGTAAACATCATACCTTGTTTTAATTCTATTCCTTCTCCAGGATTTCCATAATGAAGGATATTGGGTGCATCATGAAAAAGCTGCCCAATACCATGTCCACAAAAATCTTTCACAATTGAGCATCGTTCAGATTCTGCATACTGTTGAATGGCTGCACCAATATCACCTGTGGTTGCTCCAGGCTTAACAATAGCGATTCCTTTCATAAGACTTTCATAGGTTATCTTTAGCAGGCGTTCTGCAGCACGCCTGATTTTCCCAACAGGATACATTCGGCTTGAATCCCCATGCCAACCATCAAGGATAAAGGTTACATCCACATTCACAATATCGCCTTCTTGCAAGGGTCTTTTATTGGGAATGCCATGACAGACAACGTGATTGATAGATGTACAGCATGAATGGCTGTATCCATGATAATTTAGATCAGCAGGAAGTGCTCCTCGCTTAGCACCAAAAATGAATACAAAATCATCAATTTCTTGCGTAGTAACGCCTGGCTTAATAATATCTGTAAGTGCATCAAGGCATTCTGCAGCAATGCGACCAACTTCACGCATTTTAGCAAAAGCATAATCATCGAAAATGCGAATCTTCCCATTAAATTTTAAAGGGCTTTTATTATATTCAATATACTCAGTCATTGTTTTTTCTGTTTTCTATTTTTACTCTCTGAATCGGAAAAATGCCTTCTACACTTACGTGACACTTTACAGCATAACATTCTACTCCTGATTTTAATGCTAAATCAAATTTACGTCCATAGAGTGGATCAAGATCATGACAGATTGTAAAAGCTGCGCAATCTTCTCGTTGAATAATATAAAGCATAGCAGCTCTTTTTCCTTGTTGTACAACTCCTATGAGCTCATCAAGGTGACGTGCTCCACGTTTTGTTTCACTATCAGGAAATTCTGCTAATCCTTTTTGACGAATAAAATGAACATTTTTGACTTCTAGGTAACAGTCAGGAAGAATGTCGTCACGTAAAAGAAAGTCAATTCGTGATTGTGTTCCATAGCGTTGTTCTTTTAAAATTGTTTTATATCCACTTAATTCTGGTAGTAATCCGTTTTGAATTGCTTCTAATGCAAGTTTATTGGGTAAAGCAGTATTAATGCCAACCAAAGTATTATCGGCTTCAATAATTTCTAATTGATAGGCATATTTTCGTTTGATGTTATTATGATATGAAAGCCAGATATTGGAGTTGAAAGCTGTTAATCCAAGCATTGATCCTGTATTAGGTACAGATACGGTGAGGACATGCTGATCATCTTGTTGAACATCCGCAAGGAAACGTTTATAACGACGGATAAGCTTTGCAGGAAAAAGTTTGGGAATAAAGTGCATATCCCTTTTTTAGGATTTATGATTTCATAATTCAACTGAGATTATGATTTGTAGGGGCTATTCCCTATAAAAAAAAGATAAAATTGATGTAAAAAACGCTACGATATCCTATATAAATTGTTATAAATTCCATCGTCCACTTTAATGGCTTTTAAAATTTATTATCTTTGAGTGAAAAGATAACATTGTCTATAATTTATTATTAAACAGCATTAGAGTACTGTGAAGAAGGTTTCGTAAAAAATAGTGGAGAGGGAGATAGTTAAGTGAAACTAGGTAAGATTGATGGCTGGAACGAATAAGAATCGTGAAAATTTAACAAATGGTCCCATTATTATTTTAGTTGAACCGCAGCTTCCTGAAAACATTGGTATGGTCGCAAGGGCAATGGCAAATTTTGGGCTTTCTAAGCTTCGGTTAGTCAAACCTCGAGAAATGTTTCCAAATGAAAAAGCTATAGCTGCTGCGAGTAAAGCTGATCATGTCATTAACAACACTGTGATTTTTAATACATTGCGTGATTCAATTGCAGATTTACACTATGTTTTTGCCACAACAGCACGTGAAAGATGTGGATTTAAAACTGTAAAAAGTGCTGTCGAAGCAGCAAGCGTATTACGTCAGCGTGAAAGTATCGGACATAAGACAGGTATTGTCTTTGGAAGAGAGAGATGGGGATTAGAAAATGATGAAATCAGCCTTGTTGATGAAATTATTACTTTTCCAGTTAATCCTGCTTTTGCGTCACTTAATATTGCGCAAGCAGTTCTTTTAATGTCTTACGAATGGATGAAAACAGGTCTAGAGGATGTCAGCGATACGGCATTTCGTGCCGCAGAGATGGAACCTGCAAATAAAACAATATTTCATGGTTTTTTATCTCAGTTAGAAGAGGCTTTGAATATCCGTGGGTATTTTAGACCCCCAGAACGCAAAGAAGTAATGCTTGCAAATTTGCGCTCTGTTTTTACGCGCGCTAACTTTAGTGAACCTGAGGTTCGTTTATTGCGAGGCATTATATCTTCTTTGGATCATTTTTCGCCACAATATCCACGGGGGAGTAGAGCACCTGAAGAGCGTGATCGTAAAAAAATTAAAAATAAGTGTGAAAACTAATGGATGAACGACCTGTTCTTTTTTTTGATAGCGGTATTGGTGGTTTAACAGTGTTCAGGGAAGCACGTATTCTTATCCCTGAAATGCAATTTATCTATGTTGCTGATGACGCAGGATTTCCTTATGGAAATTGGAAAGAAAATATTTTGAAAGAGCGTATTTTAAAGATTTTTACAAATCTTTTAATACGCTACAATCCAGCCTTATGTGTGATTGCTTGCAACACCGTTTCTACACTGATGATGGCAGATTTACGACAGAATTTTTCTCATGTCCCTTTTGTAGGAACGGTTCCTGCAATTAAATCAGCTGCTGAACAAACAAAATCTGGTTTTATTTCCGTATTAGCTACTCCTGGAACAGTGAAACGTGCCTATACAAATGAATTAATTAACTCTTTTGCTGGACAGTGTCATGTTCAGCTTGTGGGAAGTAAAAAGCTGGCTGGATTTGCTGAAGATTATTTACGGGGAAAATCTATCGATTCAGAAGAGTTAAGAAAAGAAATCCTACCATGTTTTGTGGAAAAAAATGGACAATATACTGATGTTATTGTTTTAGCCTGCACACATTATCCTTTTTTGATTAACTTCTTTCGTGAACATGCTTTATGGTCCGTTGAGTGGATTGATCCGGCGAAAGCGATTGCCAAACATATCAGATCATTATTACCACTGTCGGAAAAAGTACACGATCAATATATAAAGAAATATCAAGATTTTGCGTTGTTAACATCGAAAAATATCACTTCTTTAACGGAGAGTTTGTTTAAAGGATTTGGCTTAAAACTCATGAAAGGAGTTGACTTTGGGTTGTAAGACCAATAATGATGGTCTGGCTATTTTTTCAAGAAAATAGCATTAATTGACGTGTCCCGTGGATAACTTTGCATATTGATATGTTAAGGTATTCTGTCAGTCTTTAGTATTTAAAGGCAGAGGAGGGCGCGTTTCCTTGGGGTCTTAAGATCTCGTGTTTTATTTTATAAGGAAATGCGATGAGTAAACGCGAAACAACAAAGTATAAAATTGACCGTCGTATGGGAGAAAATATTTGGGGTCGTCCGAAATCTCCTGTCAATCGTCGTGATTATGGTCCAGGTCAGCATGGACAGCGTCGTAAAGGAAAACTTTCTGACTATGGGGTGCAGTTGCGCGCTAAACAGAAATTGAAAGGGTTTTATGGAGATATTTCAGAAAAACAATTTCATAAGACCTATGAAGAGGCTGCTCGTCGACGGGGTGATACTGGTGAAAATCTTATCGGTCTGTTAGAATCACGTTTGGATGCTGTTGTTTATCGTGCAAAATTCGTGCCTACGATTTTCGCTTCTCGTCAATTTATCAATCACGGTCATGTTAGTGTAAATGGTCGGCGCACAAATATTCAATCTTATCGTTGTAAACCTGGTGATGTTATTGAGGTTCGGGAAAAATCAAAACAACTTGTTTTAGTTTTAGAATCAGTGCAATTGGCAGAACGTGATGTCCCTGATTATATTGAAGCAGATCATAAACAGATGAAAGCAACCTTTACACGTATTCCTGCTTTTGCAGATGTTCCTTATGCTGTACAAATGGAACCTAATTTGGTTGTTGAATTTTATTCTCGATAATTTTTCTGCAAGAGAAGTTATTTTTCTCTTCTATTATAACTTCAAAATATTGTGTTATTTTTACAATCTCTGAAGTTAATAAGTGCTTTATGTGAATGGTTCTATATTAAGTTTATTGCTATGTTTTATAGTCATAGACTTATATAGTTCCATTTCTTTTTTGTGTATCTAATTTATAAATTCAAAAAACATAAATATAAGCTTGCTTTAATATTTGTTTTTATCTTTGCAAAACGAGCTGTTTATTGTGCAGGATATGGTATTATGAATGATGTTTCAGTTGAATATCAGGCAATAGAAGAAAACGAAGGGAGAGATGATCCTTTAATAAGCGAAGCAGATAATTGTCATCCAATGTTTCGTGTTGCTCCTTCAAGCGTAGAATTTAATAAATTGCGCAAACGACTGTTACGTCATATGCGACAAGCTTTGGATGATTTTTCTATGCTCTCTACAGGAAAAAAATGGCTTGTTGCTTTATCGGGTGGAAAAGACTCTTATGGTTTATTAGCGCTTCTTTTAGACTTAAAGTGGCGAGGTCTTTTATCCGTTGAAATTCTTGCCTGTAATCTTGATCAAGGGCAACCTGGATTCCCTAAGCATATTCTTCCAGACTTTTTAAGTTCTTATAAAATTCCATATCGTATTGAATATCAGGATACTTATTCCATTGTTACAGATAAATTGGCAGAGTCGCAGACATATTGTTCACTTTGTTCTCGATTACGACGTGGTAATCTCTATCGTATTGCACGTGAAGAGGGATGTTCTGCATTAGTTTTAGGTCATCATCGTGATGATGTTTTAGAAACATTTTTTATGAATTTGTTTCACGGTGGCCGATTAGCTGCCATGCCTGGAAAACTTAAAAATGATGAAGGAGATCTTTTTGTGTTACGTCCTCTTGTTTATGCAGCTGAGGAAGATATGGAAAAATTTTCTCAAGCAATGCAATTTCCGATTATTCCTTGTAATCTTTGCGGTAGTCAAGATGGTTTACAACGTAATGCAATGAAAGAAATGCTGAAAAATATCGAAAGACAAATGCCAGGACGTAAAGATACGATGATTCGCGCTTTAACAAATGTACGCCCAAGTCATTTGCTTGATAAGAAATTCTTTGATTTTAAGACCTGTTAATAAAGATTAGATATTTAAAAAAATAAGTTCAAAGAGTTTAAGATAAGATACTTATTTATAATGATAATTTATTTTTTTAATTTAAATACCGTAAGATTGTTTTGTTTTAAATTCTCTTATATTGCATCCATAAAAAACATTTGCTGGCATATCACAAAGGAAATTCTTGTGTGCATAAGACACTATTGAAAAAAGTTTCCTTTCACTAACTAATGACTGTCGCAATATGAAAAATGGGAAAATAGTACGATTGTCGATTTTCTCTTTTGTTAAGTAAAAATGGTGAACCTTGAGGATTTTATTCTTTTGCGCCGCTGTCACCTCATTTAAGGCATTAAATTAAGAGAATATATAACTGCTTGGTATTTGTGGAGTGTATAGCAAACATTCAGGGCGAGGATTGCTCGTAAATTCTCATGAAGTGAGTTACATAAGTGATCAAGTTCGATTGTGAGTAGCCGATCTTTTTATAAACCAATGCTGATAGAAATCTTCATCATTGAGGACAGGGAAGAAGTTAAATTTTCAAACTGCTACACCATAAAGATCATAGGCATCCGACTGTTCAATTTTAACGCTGACAAATTCACCAACACGCAACGGGCGTCGTGATGATATATGGACAACACCATCTATTTCTGGAGCATCGTATTGACTACGTCCTTTGGCAACTTTTCCTTGACTTTCATCGATAAGCACTTGGAGTTTTTTTCCAATTTTTTTCTTTAAAAGATGTGTAGAAATTTGTTGTTGTTTTGCCATAAAACGATGCCAGCGATTTTCTTTCACCTCTTCAGGAATATTTTCTAATCCCAAATCATTTGCGGCGGCTCCTTTTACCTCTTCATATTTAAAGCACCCAGCGCGTTCAATTTTTGCTTCTTCTAGCCATTCTAGGAGTATATTAAAATCTTCATTCGTTTCGCCAGGAAAACCAACAATAAATGTTGACCGCAAAGTAAGATCTGGGCATATTTTTCGCCATTTTTCAATTCTACGGTTTGTTTTTTCTATGAGTGCAGGACGCTTCATATGACGCAAAATAGCTGGTGATGCATGCTGAAAAGGAATATCCAGATAAGGAAGAATTTTTTTTGCAGCCATAAGTTCGATAACTTCATCAACATGGGGATAAGGATAAACGTAATGCATACGTATCCAAATACCCATATCGCCTAGTTCGCGACAAAGATCAAAGAATTTTGTTTTTATTGTACGATCTTTCCAAGAATTTTCGAGATATTTTAGATCAATACCATAAGCACTCGTATCTTGTGAAATAACTAAAAGTTCTTTTACACCCGCTTGCACGAGTTTTTCAGCTTCACGAAGAACATCGCTGATGGGACGTGAAGTGAGATCACCACGCAGAGTAGGGATGATACAAAAACTACACTGGTTAGAGCACCCTTCAGAAATCTTTAAGTAGGCGTAATGGCGAGGTGTTAAACGAATACCTTGGGGAGGAACTAAATCAAGAAAAGGATCATGAACAGGAGGAATTGCTGTATGAACAGCTTCTATAACACTTTCATAAGCTTGCGGTTTTGTAATAGCCAATACATTAGGATACGTTTGGCGAATAACATCAGGATCAGCACCAAGACACCCCGTTACAATAACTTTTCCATTTTTTTTGAGAGCTTCATCAATATTGGCTAATGATTCTCTCCTTGCCGAGTCAAGAAAGCCACAGGTATTCACAATAACGACATCAGCTCCTTGATATTGACGTGAAATTTCATACCCTTCAGAGCGAAGGCGTGTAATAATTCGCTCAGAATCTACGAGTGCTTTTGGGCATCCGAGGGAGACAAAACTAATACGAGGTGCTACCATGATGATCCTACAATTACTGTGAATGATTGAGTTACGCTTTTATAACTTAAAAATAATGTTTTTTATTTTTATACCTATGCAATACAATCTGTTACAAAGTTATTTGATTTTTTTCTACAAAATTTTATGTGTTTTTATGCATGGGTACAATTTTATCTTATTATATCGTAAAATTCTGTCATTGAGGACGATGATATAAGGTTGCTTCCTTCAAAGCATTCAAGTTCTTTTTAAAGTATGTGGTGAATATTTTAAGGCTTACTTGTCCCGCCTTGCGTAAGTGAAGGACAAATGGAGGGAAGGGAAAATGAAACCCGCTCGATAAGGATCTGGACTGTTTATAGACCGAATTGGGGCATCCTTTGGCAGTGGAGAGGAAGTCAACTGCGTGTGGCACAATAAAAAAATACTCAACAACTCCTTATTGCGATATCTATTGCGTACTATAAGGTTTATTTTTAATATTTGCGAATAAGTCCGGTAAGTTTGCCTTGTATTTCTACACGTTCGGATTCGTATGTACGTGCTTCATAATGAGGATTTGCGGCTTCTAATGCAATAGAAGCTCCTTTGCGTCGATAACGTTTTAATGTGGCTTCTTTTTTATCAATAAACGCAACAATAATTTCACCTGTTATTGCTGTATTTTGACGTTTCACAATGATCGTATCTTTATTAAGGATACCAGCCTCCATCATAGAATCATCTTTAACTTCTAATGCGTAGTGCTCACCTGTATTAACCATATTGCGTGGGAGAGAAAGAGTGTTTATTTGTTGCAGTATAGCAGAGGCGGGCACACTCGCAGAAATACGTCCCATAATAGGAATGGTGATATTTTTTTTTTCTTCTTCATCAAAGCTGTTAAGGTTACTCAAGCTTTTTGCTATTTCCCTTTTATTTCTTTCTATCATACTGGGAGAAATTTTACGTGCTAAAGAAAGGTTAAATGTTATCTTCTCAGGAAGTCGAATCACCTCCACTGCACGAGCGCGATTGGGTAAACGACGTATAAACCCTCGTTGTTCTAAAGCTATAATGAGCTTATGAATACCAGACTTTGAAGAAAGTTCTAATGCATTTTTCATTTCTTCAAAAGAAGGAGGAACACCAGTTTCTTTTGTATGGTTATGAATAAACAAGAGTAGCTCATATTGTTTACATGTTAGCATTCAATATTCCAATCAAAATAATAAAAAAGGAGTAAAGTAAAAATACATGTATATATAACACTTTTACAAATACAAATTTTTTCGCAAAATCAAAATTATTTTCTTTATTTTTGATCTTATAAGTTAAGTTAATAAAGCAATATATTTATTTATAGACATATTTAAATTATTATTTATATATTAATATATCTACATTAATATTAAACAATGTATAAAAATACTTTATAGCTCTGACTGAATTATCCAACACTAAATTTTATGACCAGTGTTATCCTTTTCTTCTAAAAAAATATATCTACGTATTTTATAATTTATGATATAAAAAAGCTAATTAGAAAGCATTTTATCAATAGCAGGATAGGCATTCTATATATTTAAAACACTCTATGGGTATTTAGATCATTTTGCACATTGCATATTATTTCTGCTTTTTTTAAGTAAAATTATCTACAGCTATAATAGTGAGCATAATTTATAGTCACTCGGGATACTTTCAATGAGACTAAATTTTTGCTTCATGTCTGCTTTATTCTACAGGATAAATTGGCTTTCGTTATATATTCATTATGCATGAATAAAAATCATACCCTCAAAATGCCATTGTTGCTCATTGTCCCATTTTCAGGTCTAACGTACCAACCGCTATATACTATTTTGCTGAACCCTAATGTTGAGATAATTTTTGGTTATTGACAGGAGGTATAAAAGGTATTTTCATTTCTTTTTTATAGTTTTATTCTCTCACTTGTATCTGTCATATAAGATATAATGCTAAAAAACACAATAAAGTCAATGGTTTGAGTAAAATTATTTTATAAGAATCCACACTTTTATGCATGATTCATTTGACCATTTTTTATATAAGATTGTCATGTATGAATAGACCATAAAAAGCTAATCATGATGTAAATGTTATAATGCATGTGTGTATTCAAATGAAATGAAAAGCAGATATCATTCATAACAGTTTATAAATTTATGATACGTTTTTATCACAGCACAAATTACATTGTTTTAAAGATTGGATTGTTATCACATGATAAAAACATAAAATTAATGAAAATACGCTTATGAAAGCATTTTCTAAATGCATGTTTAAACGTTTGAAACTGATGTTTATAACAGTTTTTAAAGCCTTGCGTTTGATAAAATCGGTTGTTTATTGTCTTATGAGAGATTGTTTTGAAAACCAATGCTCGTAAATGTAAAAATGGATTTTGTTACAAACTTTCACTTAATACACATTTGCTTTATTTACGTTCCTTTTGATAAGTTTTCATATCTCTAATAGAGCGCTTGCAATATGATACGTTTTGTATATATGCATTCATTACTCCATGTGGATGATTCATTTTAATCATTAGAATAGACATTTGAAAGCCGCGTCATATCACTTGGCACGGCTTTTTTTTATT
>NZ_JBHIMY010000126.1:0-614 GCF_042194535.1 Bartonella sp. CR84HXZ
TTACGACATTTAATGTTCCCGATTTTCGAGGGATGTTTTTACGGGGTGTTGATGGAGGGCGCAATATTGATGAGGGGCGTTCTTTTGCAAGTGTGCAAACAGATTTAATCGAGTCTCACCAACATCAAGGACAGAGCCTTTCGATGTCTCATTTTACCAGCAACGAAAACTTTTGGGATGGGAATACGACGGATGTGTTGGGCTATCGTCTAGGCTTGTTTGGGGGGAGCTCTCTAGCGAATTTTATGGGCATAGAGCGTGAGAATTTAGGAGGCTACATTGTAAGTTCTCATACTCTTGATGAGAGCCAAGAGGTTGTTTTGGAGAGCACTGGTGAAGGCGAGACGCGTCCAGTAAATGTGAGTGTTCTGTTTGCGATTAAGACATGAGGTTAAAATGTCGACGATCTATGATTGGTCTTTAAATGCCTCCTTGAATGCCTATTGTGATGATTTGATTGATTGGTCAAAAGGACAGCGCCCTAGCAGCGTGAATAATAGCGCCCGTGTGATGATGCAGCGTGTGCGTGAATATTTATCCGATACGAGTGGTGTGATTGAAAGCACTTTTACGGTTGATGCTGAACAACAGACGACGTTGATAAGACTTCAAAG
>NZ_JBHIMY010000127.1:0-608 GCF_042194535.1 Bartonella sp. CR84HXZ
CCCCCAATCCCTGTGTCATACATTTGATACGCATCCCTACCCCCACGCTTAAATACATTCTCCATCCAAGCAGGAGGGGCGCTTGTCTGTACCTGCTTTTGTTCTGTTGTTGCTGGTGTCTTGCTCCCCATTTCACAATTCCTTCCTGTAATAAAGCATATCTATGCTGTAACCTTGCTTGTCCAATGCACGTTTCCAACCCAAACGACCCAAGATCTCCATTTCAAAAGCGCCATTCTCACGCGCCCAATCCTCTGCAACTTGTAAATTGTCAACCAAATCAAGAACACCTTTGCCACTACATTCACAAATGAGCGCGCGCTTCTTTCCTAAAACTGTCTGTTGTATCTGGGTCGTGACGACCGCTAAAAATCGCTCTTCATCATCCAAAACAAGCCATAACTGTTTCTCGCCCATGCAAATAGATTCAATGAGTTCTTGCAACGTAATTTCATGTTTAAAACGCTCTACATACTCTCTAAAAGATGCAATAATCTCTTCAAGATAAGGGGCTATACGCTCCATATCCCAAGAACTGGTCAAAAAGACTTTTGCCATTAGCCTCTACCAAAAGGACGTAAATCCACATTAAACCCCGTAATCATCGT
>NZ_JBHIMY010000128.1:0-606 GCF_042194535.1 Bartonella sp. CR84HXZ
GATAAGCAGGGTTGCCAACGGTTTCAACAAGCATAGCGATTGGCATCATTCACAATACCACTCTTTTTATCAGTCTTAACGCATTGACGCTCCATAACCCATTCAAGAGGGATATCTGTTATTGTGATATTGCTATTGTAAATAACAATGGTTTTATCTTTTCCTTACTATTTTTAATTTTTGTGAATTTCATTTCAGTCACATAATAAAACTTTTCGGGATTAGAGATGTCAGTTAATTTTGGATTACCCTTTTTAAAGGTCTCAGGATAAGGTTCTACAGTTTCATAGTTTACGTGCAAATGACCCAATTCATGCCCTGCTGTTACAAATTTCCAAAATCCTTAGCAGTTTTTATATAAAGAAGACGAGGCAATTCTTTAGAGAGGTTATTGACATAACGAGTGCGATATTCTGAATGCAAGAGACCGTAAACATAATAAAACAGATCATCTTTAGTGTTTTTTTCATTAGGATAAGCAGTTTTGAAATATGCTAATTCTTCATAAGTTATGGCATTACGCAATTTCTTTTTTTCTTATTTTAGTATAAGCTATCGTCATGCTATTTTTCTTATCAAGCGATAATAACGGAGTGTTTCTTGTTG
>NZ_JBHIMY010000129.1:0-603 GCF_042194535.1 Bartonella sp. CR84HXZ
TAAAGCTACAGGCTTGCCATTGTGTCCTCCTGATTAACACACCTGCTGACTAGACACACCCACCTGCTGCAAAAACCATGCCATTTCACCTCTCCTCTGCAAAATCAGCCTTGGTTTAAACACACACAAAGTCTGAACAGAAACACTGCTAACATCTGCTCATTGTAACAGGTGGGTGTAATTAGGCTAAAGGTTATGCATTGACACCTTGATTCTGATTGCTCTGAAGCTACCTGATTACTTTACATGAGGCAAAAGTTGTTTATTAAAAAAAAAAAGAAAAAAACCTTAGGTGAACTTTGAAGCAGATTTTGGAAGAACACCCTCTGCTGGTTGGGAGGAAAAGATGGAAAACTTACAGCACCTGGTATTCCCAAGCGGTCTCCCATCCAGGTACTAACCAGGCCCAACCCTGCTTGGCTTCCGAGATCGGACGAGATCGGGCGGGTCCAGAGTGGTGTGGCCGTAAGCACTTGCCAGTGTCCAGCAAAGCCTCTTGGCCACTCAATCTCAAGGTTTTCCTGCTTAAAGCTACAGGCTTGCCATTGTGTCCTCCTGATTAACACACCTGCTGACTAGACACACCCACCTGCTGCAAAAACC
>NZ_JBHIMY010000017.1:0-40709 GCF_042194535.1 Bartonella sp. CR84HXZ
ATCATTTTTTACTTTTTTTTAAAATAAAATAACATAAACAACTGGTTGTATTTCAATACATTACACTAAAATAAAAAGCGTATAAAAAGTTCCTTGCTAGATAACAGCGGCTTTCAGATTATAATACCCCTCCCCTCACAACGATTGCAACTTTTCTTACATATCACAATAAGGCTAAAGATAGAGTACATATTCTATAATCACCATTGCATAAACCTCTTACACGCTTTATGCTTTGCCATAAGAGCAAAAGGAAGATGTCAATGTCATCTAAACTGACGCGTAACCAAACATTGGTTTTAAACACTTTAAAAAATGCAAAAGGGCCTTTAAGTGCTTATGCGATTCTCAATCACTTACGCGAAGAAGGTTTTCGTGCACCTCTCCAAGTTTATCGTGCGTTAGAAAAACTCGTACAGTTAAAGTGTATTCATCGTCTTGAAAGTGTAAATGCCTTTATGGTCTGTTTACACCCTGAAAACTGTCAACATGAACTTACAACGTTTATAATTTGCGAAAACTGTGGTACAGTCAATGAAATACAAAATCAAACGATTGTATCGAGTTTAAAACAGATGGTTCAAGCTGTTGACTTCCAAGCCCACAAAAGCACCCTAGAAGTACGAGGCCTTTGTAAAAAATGCGTAACAAAATAAGACCTTGAACTTGCAAGTTCATATTTTTAGCATTATGTTTCAAAAATCATCTTATTGCTTGAAAAGCTCTTATCGTCCTTGCATGTATATCACCCTAGTCTATAGTGATGGGTTTATTATACTCAGTGGAACATAAATATTGAAAGTATAAAATCATGTCCGTAACTGAGACAATTTTTTCAACCAAAAACTTCAATAAAACGCAACAAAAGAAAGTAATCAAAGCTCTTCTTATTGTCTTTGCACTTTCTGTGCTTTGGTTTAGCTATAAGTATATAACGCAATGGCGTTATATACTCTCCACTGACGATGCCTACGTGCAAGGGGATATAGCAGCTATTGCGACTAAATTAAATGGATATATTGAAAAAATTGCCATTAAAGCCAACCAAGTTGTAAAAAAGAACGATGTTTTATTTTACCTAGACAACGGTGATTATCAAATAGCCTTGGATCAAACAGACGCACATCTTAACACACAGAAAAAAACACTTCTACGCATTGATGCACAAATCACAGCCGCTCATAGTGCTTTAGATGATGCAAAAGCACAAAAAGCAGCCGCTTCAGCCATAGCAACCAATGCACAACTCACCTTAAAACGTGTAACAGAACTGAAAAAAAATCGTTATGCTCCTCAATCCGAGGTTGATGATGCCAAATCAGCTTATGAACAAGCCGTTGCGAATGTTAACAGAGCGGACGCACAAATGGCTGCAGCACGTGCGAATATCCGAGTGCTAGAAGCGCAACGAAGTGAAATAGAAAGCCAAACAAAGAGTTTAGAACTCACGCGTGAAAAAGCACAACGTGATCTTGATTCGACCGTTATACGAGCGCCATTTGATGGCGTTATAGGAAATTTAACAGCAAAAACGGGAGATTTTGTTGTAAATGGCCAACGTCTTGCGGCGTTAGTCCCCATACATGCACTTTATATTGAAGCCAACTATAAAGAAACACAGTTGCAAAATATTCACGCAGGACAAAAGGCTTATATTGCTATTGATGCATTCAAAAAGGAGTTTTTTACAGGAAACGTGCTTTCTATTTCGCCCGCAACAGGCGCTGTTTTTTCTCTTTTGCCTCCACAAAATGCTACTGGTAACTTTACAAAGATTGTCCAGCGCATTCCCGTACGTATTTCTATTCCAGAAGAAGTCTTAAAAACCGGACATATCCGAGCAGGGATGAGTGTTTCAGTGAAAGTTGATACACGTACAAAGCCACAAGATAAAAGTCTCTTATAACAAAAAAGTAGAAGATCTTACTATGACATCTTCCATACCAGAGCCCATACAATCTCAAGAACGCATCGGAATGCACAAAATTATAGTTTTTATTGCTATGTCTTTTGGCATGTTTATGGCAATCTTAGATATCCAAATCGTTTCCTCTTCTTTAGCTGAAATTCAAGCGGGTCTTGCAGCAAGCTCTGAAGAAATTTCATGGGTTCAAACTTCCTATCTCATCGCTGAAGTCATCATGTTGCCGCTTTCTGGATTTTTAGGACGATTGCTTTCAACACGTGTTTTCTTTACCTTATCAGCTATCGGTTTTACGATTACTTCTGTTCTTTGTGCAACGGCAACATCTATTGGAGAGATGATTTTGTATCGCGCACTACAAGGTTTTATTGGTGGTGGAATTATCCCTAGTGTTTTTGTTGCCTCCTATGTCCTTTTTCCTCCTTCCAAACGTCCCATTGTTACCCCTATCGTCGGACTGGTCGCAACATTAGCCCCCACCATTGGTCCAACCGTGGGAGGCTATATTTGTCATCTCTCATCGTGGCATTGGCTCTTTCTCATCAATGTGCCCTTCGGGATTATCATCTCAATTCTCGCTTGGAAATTAATTGATTTTGATAAAGCTGATCCTTCTTTAATGAAGAAATTTGATTGGTTAGGCCTCATTTCTATGGCTACTTTCTTGGGAACTTTAGAGTATGTTCTAGAAGAAGGAGCTCGTCATGATTGGCTGAGTGATAGGCTGATTCGGAATTTTTTCATTATCATGATTCTTGCTGCAGCCTTATTCTTCTGGCGTGCTTTTACAGCAAAAGAACCCATTGTAGATCTCTCTACTTTTTCTAATTTTAATTTTTCTGCTGCATCCATTTTTTCCTTTGCACTGGGAATAGGTCTTTATGGACTCACATATCTTTATCCTGTCTATTTAAGCCAAATCCGCCATTATGATGCCCTCATGATTGGAGAAACATTGTTTCTTTCAGGATTCGCCATGTTATTAACTGCTCCGCTTGCTGGATTTCTTTCAGCCCGAATGGATGCACGTTTAATGATGGCAATAGGACTTTTGGGTTTTGCAATAGGCACTTGGATGGCGAGCTCTATCACAGATAACTGGGATTTTTGGCAACTCTTTTGGCCGCAAGTTTTCCGTGGTGCTTCTGTGATGTTATGTATGGTTCCTGTTAATAATATTGCCTTGGGAACACTCCCGCCAGAACGAATGCAAAATGCTTCTGGACTCTTTAATCTCACACGGAATCTAGGTGGTGCTGTAGGGCTTGCGATTATCAGCACTCTCATGACAAAACGCACAGACTTCCATTATGAACGAATAGCCGAAACGCTTAACCACGCAAACAGACAAGCAACTGAAATGCTTTCAAAGCTTACTTTATTTTTCAAAACAGAAACCTTTGATTCGTATACTCTTGCTCTTTCTCAATTGTTTGGTATGGTACGCATACAAGCAACGATTATGGCTTTTAGTGATATTTTCTTTATTATGACCATTATCTTTGTTATTTTGACATTTATGACCATTTTTCTTAAAAAAATACCACCTCTCATGGATGCACCACCAAGTCACTAAGCTTAATTAAAATTGAGAAATATTTTTTATCTTTATCACCTTCCTCGCTTCCTATGCACTTTATCTCTTCTCAAGAGACAGTATAAATCAACATATGATTCTAAATGATTCTTCTGATAAAAATTCTTTTCAATGCGGGCTCTTTACGCACTTAAAAATAACTTCTCGCATACAAGAATTGTTTTGGATGATAATAAACAAAGAGCTTATCTAAAGTGCTCCACACCATAAAGATAAAGCAGCTATTTCTATAGGATTTTTGATTTACCACCGTAGGGCAAAAAACATTAAAACAATATTTGCGCCTGTCATTAAATCTCTCATCTATCTACCCCCCCTTTTACGCTACTATCCTCATAAAAACTATTCTGTAAGATTCTTTGCCCTTCACTCTTTTGATTCTCACAAGAATATTCATAAAAGATTGATGATTCTTGTGATTTTTATTCATTCACCTATTTCCCTTATAATATGTAGGAGAACATTTTTTTGATTCTGGATACAAAATTTTACATGAGAAAATCATTTTGTATTTGATACTCTCATGCCAATTGCAAAACGATCTACCTTTATAGCAAAAAAAAATAATGATATATTTTTTTCAAAAAAGTTGCTTTTGAACATATAATTTTATTTTTTATACTCTTTGAACAAGCGCTAAAATTGTATAAAATTTCTCAAAATGTCTCTCTATTGAATCAATCAAAACTATTCCCTTGCACATAAAAAGCAAAGAGATAAAAACTGCTTAAGAAAAAAGTAAAATATCCAACCGTTTCGATGCATGATCTACCAACGATATTGAAAACTGGAAAACTGCATGATGATACCGGCTTTAAAAGAATACAAGACCACTCAAAAATCCGGTTCCTTAATATTATAAAACAGGACGCTATTCCAAAAAAATGAGCTTTAAATATATTCCTACTCACTTAACTGAAATTATCAAAAATAAGAAACCAGCCACATAAAGAAAAAGCCATATAATAAAATCGCAATACAACTCCCCAAAACTTTGTACCGCTAAATACTTTGGCACTAGTCAGAATAGTATGCTCCCCTCAACGCCAGCTGTTGAAAAACAAATTTAAACACTATCTTCAAGCCACTTTATGATGCTGAAAACGATTCGAAACTTCTCGTTCTCCACTAGGAACTAAAGTGCCATAACACCCAGAAAGATAATGTGGTATCAGTTCCAACGCTTGAAAGCGATGCTTTTCATAAGGACCAGGCATTGCCAAATTTTCTGTTAAACTATTTGAAAAGCCAAAACGTTGATAAAATTCAAAATCCCCTACCAGCAAAATGGCGCCATATCCCAATTTTTTTGCTGTTTCAATTGCGTGGCGGACTAAAATTGATCCTATTCCCAGACCAGCACATTCAGATGCGACAGCCAAGGGACCCAAAAGTAAAGCATGTTGTGTTTTATTTTTTCCTTTAGAAAAAGAAACATGCCAAAGACGGACACTTCCCACAAGCTCTCCAAGCGCATTTTTAACCACAAAAGAAAGTCCTTGAGCAGCTAACCGACCACGACGTAAAGCCTCTGATGATTTACGTTTACGTCCATACCCCATCGTTGAATCAAGCAAAATTTCTCGATAAGGCTTATCTGCTTCTTGCTCCAATAAAAGTGTAAAACATGCCCCATCTTTTGTTTGAAAATTCATCATGTTCATCTCAATGATCGCCCTCTTATAGCGCCATGACGAGCATAGCAAAAAATCTAAAAAACCTATAGTTAAAAGGAAACCTCAGATCACATATGATCGTAAAGGCTCAAAACCATTAAAAGCAACCGATGCGTAAGTTGTTGTGTAAGCACCCGTCCCATGAATCAATATTTCATCTCCTATCGTTAGGGATAGAGGAAGCGGATAAGGTGTTTTTTCATAGAGAACATCTGCCGAATCGCATGTTGGTCCAGCCAAAATACAAGGCTCCATAACCTTATCATCATGAGGTGTCTCAATAGGATAACGAATGGCTTCATCCATAGTCTCAGCAAGACCATTAAATTTTCCAATATCAAGATAAACCCATCGTACATTATCATTATCAGCTTTTTTAGATATCAGAACCACTTCTGTACGAATAACACCAGCATTACCAACCATCGCACGCCCAGGCTCAATAATCGTCTCAGGAATACGATTACCAAAATGCTTTTTCAATGAATCAAAAACTGCTGTACCATAAGCTTGTTCTGTAGGGACATCTTTCAAATAACGCGTTGGAAAACCGCCCCCCATATTCACCAACCTCAACGAAATGCCTTCTTGTTCCAAACGCTTAAAAACTGTAGCAGCATCCGATAAAGCACGATCCCACGCACTCAGATCAACCTGCTGAGACCCAACATGAAAAGAAACACCATAGGCTTGCAAACCCAATTGGTGTGCCCGTCTTAGAACATCAACCGCCATAGCAGGGACACAACCGAATTTGCGTGACAATGGCCACTCTGCACCTTTTCCATCGGTAAGAACACGGCAAAAAACACGTGCTCCTGGAGCAACACGCGCAATTTTTTCCACTTCTTCAACACAATCAACTGCATAAAGTGAAACACCCAATGCATATGCTCGTGCAATATCACGTTCTTTTTTAATCGTATTCCCAAAAGAAATACGCTCTGACGTTGCTCCTGCTTTTAAAGCCATTTCAATTTCTGCAACAGAAGCCGCATCAAAAGAAGATCCTAAAGAAGCAAGCAAACGCAAGATTTCAGGTGCTGGATTTGCCTTTATTGCGTAAAAAATACGCGACTGCGGCAGAGCTTTTTCAAAATTTAAATAGTTGTCACGAACAACATCAAGGTCAACAATTAAGCATGGACCTTCAGAACGATGTGTTGCAAGAAAATCGCGAATACGTTGCGTTGCCATCTGCAATTCTCCTTGAGGGAAAGCTCCCCCACTCTATGCTTGGACAGCCAAAACTGCCAAAAGCTAAAGGACAAAAAACACACAACAACTATCCCCATTCTGATTACAAAAAACCAGAAATTAGCATTGTATGCAGCGAAAGAACAGCGCGAAGCCGCGTCATTCTATTTTATCTGCCTTTTTGATTGGAGTTGAGAAAACCACTTCCGCACTGAAGGCAATGAGGTGTGCCTCTATAGTTATCCCAGTATTTAAAACTGGAAGACACCAGAAAGGCCCGCACCGTCGTTGCTTCAAGATGTCCTCATTCTTGCAATTGGCTGTAAGAATGACTGGAGCGGTTAGTTCCAGGTACCGTACCGGTTAATCTCACCATTTGAGAACCAGCGGACACCCACAGGCACGTGCGACTTTGGGCAATGCATCCTATAAAACGAATTCTTGCTCATTTCAATCATTTTTTTAATTTTAAACATTTTTTAATTCTTAAAGATAAAATGATGCGAAAAAACAACACTCTCTTCCACCAGACAAAGCTATCCATCCGCTTTCATGAGATGACACCCCTTACATCATCCGTGCAACATAAATCACTGTCTTGCTTTTAAAGCCCCTCATTTCTTTGCCCTATTCTATCTCCTAATATCCGCAGCAGAAAATAACGCAAAGTAAATTACTCAACACATTAATTTATAATGATAATTTATTATTTTGCCCTTAAACAACAATCTCATCATAAAATTCTCTTATTTCAACCCTCTTACAATGAATTCGTTAAGATCATTCTTTTGCGCATTACAAATAAAAAACAACTGAAAAAAGGGGAACCTCTTATATATCCTCTCAAATGCAAGGATGACCAACATTGAAAACTGGGGATAGTAACGACTGAAGCACTATCATTTTTAAAGATAACGATGTCCTTCCTCCAACAAATACCATTATCTTTCTTATTGACATCCTAAAAAAACATCCCTGTTTCCACATTCATTTCACAGCATCGCTTAAGCAAAATATCATGAAAATTCCCCATATAATATAGCTTGTGTAGTATAGATTAACTACATCGCACCCTCTTTATACTTATGAAAGTACAAGCCTGTGCCCCCATTCTATCTGCCAACTCCCAATATTGCAGAAACTCCTACATTGAAATGTTTCATAACACCTTATCTAAAATGATTTTTGTCCACACGTTTCTCCCATTTGTAACGTACAGGTGAATGAGTTTTAGGTGATTTGTTCTCATCTAATTTGAAAGCAATAAAGTTCACAATATTTAACTCTTTTATTCAAATAAAAATAATTTATCATTATAAATTAATGTATTATATTAAACTCTGGAATCATAAACTCCTATTATCATTTTATTTTTCCCACCTAGCATCTGCTTTTTCATCTCCTCTTATTAATCACATCTTATTCATACGCTTTTCTCTTAAGCTATGAATCTCCCTCCCCTGCGCTGTTGGTGAAGAAAGTTTCTATTTTAAAATGAAAAGTATTTAAAAACTCAATCCTATAAAATGTAAGGAGAGCAAACGATCTATAATGATTATTTATAAATCAAATAATTTAACATAGACAAAAAGACCGAATAATATCCGGTCTTATAGAATATTTTTCTACCAATATCAAAAAACTCTTTTCTCTTAAATTTAAGAGAAAAACGCTAAAATTTACAGCCCTACACTGCGCTATCCTTATGTCCCTTGATGAGAATCAATAGCACGCAACTTCAACAATTGAAACTGCCTATGGCGCTCACGAAAGCGCTCTCTATCGGCTTCACTACGCGTGTTATAACAAGCATCACAGGAAACACCTTCCTCATAATGAGACGATAATTTGCTTTCAGCATTAAGAGGAGAACGACACGCGCGACATAATTCGCGTCTACATTCTTCAAGACCATGTTGAACAGAAACACGCTCATCAAAAACAAAACACTCACCCCACCATAAACTTTCCTCTTTTGGAATTTTTTCTAAATATTTTAAAATACCTCCTTTTAGATGGTACACCTGCTCATAACCAAGTTCACGTACATAAGCTGTTGATTTTTCACACCGAATACCGCCTGTACAAAACATAGCAATTTTCTTTTTCTTCTTTAAATCAGCTTCATGTTGACGCACCCATTCAGGAAATTCGCGAAATGTTTTAATCTGCGGATCAATCGCTCCTTGAAAACTCCCAATCGCATATTCATAATCATTACGCGTATCGATCAAAATTGTCTCTTCATCTTGAATAAGAGCATTCCAATCTTCAGGATCCACATAAGTACCAACAACTTTTAGCGGATCAACACCTTCAACCCCCATTGTCACAATCTCTTTTTTCAACCGCACTTTCATGCGATGAAAAGGCATTTTTGATGCCCATGAATATTTAATCTCCGGCGTTTGAAACGCTGGCTCAGCCGTAATAAAATCCACCAATGCCTCAATCGCAGCACAAGAACCAGCAACCGTTCCATTAATTCCCTCTTGTGCTAAAAGCAGAGTGCCTTTGATATCCTTTGCTTGACATAAATCCTGCAAAGGTTTTTGTAATTGATGATAATGCTTCAAATCTGCAAAGCAATAAAGTGCAGCAACTTTAAAATTCTTTTCCATGTGTTTTGCCATAACGCGCGTTTCATTCAATTTCAAGATTTATTCATGTACTCTTTAACATATTGTGCTTAATCAAACGATACAAATAATATCATCTCCAAGAAGAAAAAATATCATGTGCCAAAAAAGAGAAAAGCTTTTAATATATCTCCAAGGACAAACTGTTATACCTGTTTTACTCATTGACAATCTACAAAGTGCTGTACCCTTAACACGTGCTCTTGTCAAAGGTGGATTAAAAACAATTGAGATCACCTTGCGAACACCAAATGCCCTCAAAGCAATTCAGAAAATTACACAAGAAGTCCCTGAAGCAATTGTTGGAGCCGGAACAATTCTCAACACAACACATTACGAAAAAGCCGAACAAGCGGGAGCCAAGTTTATTGTAAGCCCCGGATTATCAAATGAATTAATCAATTGTGCAAAAAATAGTGAAATTCCCCTTCTTCCCGCTGCAATGACCCCAAGTGAACTCATGCAAGCATTAAACAAAGGCTATTCATATCTCAAATTTTTCCCAGCTGAAGCCGCTGGAGGTATTGCCTTCATCGAAGCTTTAGCATCTCCCTTCTCTGATATCCGGTTTTGCCCAACAGGCGGTATTACACAAAAAAGTGCAACACAATGGCTCCAACTGCCTAACGTCTTCTGCGTTGGCGGTTCTTGGATAGCGCCCCAACAACTCATTGCAATAAGTGATTGGGATTCGATTACTGCATTAGCATATACTGCATCACAACTTCCCTCTCCCTCGAAAAAAGCTCTTTCTACAATATAATGTAAAATGCAAGAACATCAGCCCCTTCAACAAGACCAAAGCTTTCACACATCCTTGCGCAATCTTTAACATTGTCATAAAATCACAAATCATCACCCGATCTTCATCGAGATGAATTTAGGAGAGTGCTATTGTTTCAAAGCCGCTTGTTTCAAAAAAGCACCTACTCTCCATAACAGTCGTAATACGCCCCATATGCTCAGAAAGCTCACGAGTGGTCATAAAATAAAATTTCAACTGTTGTGCATATACTCCAATGAGTGGATCTTGTTGCAAAGAGGAAAAAGATCTTTTGCATAAATTAACTCATTCTGCTCACGCATTATTTAAAGTAAGGACAACTTCTGAAAATTTTTCATAAGTGCCAAGATCACGAATAAAGCTTGCAAAAGGAAAAAAAACCGTACCGGTTTGAAAGAAGATAAAGCCTCAACTTTTCCACTCATTACTCCACAAAAGCGCGCTCTACAACATAAGTAGCAGGAGCATTATTAGCCCCTTCAACAAGACCAAAACTTTCACACATCCTTGCGCAATCTTTTAACATTGCCATGGAACCACAAATCATCACCCGATCTTCATCAGGATGAATTTTAGGAAGTCCAGTTGTTTCAAAAAAGTCCCCACTTTCCATAACAGTCGTAATACGGCCCATATGCTCAGAAGGTTCACGAGTAGTCATAGGATAGAATCTCAACTGTTGTGCATACTCTCCAATGAGTGGATCTTGTTGCAAAGAGGAAACAAGATCTTTTGCATAAACTAACTCACTCTGCTCACGCGTTGTTTGAATAAGGACAACTTCTGAAAATTTTTCATAAGTTTCAGGATCACGAATAAGGCTTGCAAAAGGAGCAACCCCCGTCCCAGTTGAAAGAAGATAAAGACGTTTTCCAGGAATAAGAGCATCAAGAACCAGTGTTCCTGTAGATTTTTTACGCATGAGAACTGTATCACCAATTTTAATTTTTTGGAGATGCTCGGTTAAAGGTCCCTCTGGAACTTTTATCGAAAAAAACTCAAGCTGTTCATCCCAAAAAGGACTTGCAATCGAATAAGCGCGATAAATCGGCTTTTCTGCATTTGGCAAACCGATCATAACAAACTCACCCGAACGAAAACGAAAACTATCCGGACGATTCAAACGAAATTTAAATAACCGATCTGTATAGTGACAAACCTCTTGGACAGTAAGGGCGAACACATTCTCAGGAATCGGAAAATTTGCAACGCTACTGATGTTTGACGGAACATTGGTAGCAGACGTATTCATACTCTTCCCCATATTTTATTGAACGTTAAATTTCGAATCCTTGACGTGATATAGTACTTGCATAACCATCTGCCAACAATTTTCTTAAAACAAAAATCTCAAGATTAACACTTTATTAAACGAATGAGGAAAATACGAATACAAATCACATTCAAAGAAAAACAAAAACATTGAGTATTAAACAATCACGGTACTCTTTTCCCCTTTAACACATAATGCATATTTCCATTGTAACGCTATAACACTCTCTCGCTTAACAAAACTTATAACCTAAAACCTTCAAATAAGAGAGATAAAATTTTTGTTGATTGAACGATAACCGCACGAATCTTCAACAAGATTTCCGGCATTACATCTATTGTTTTCGTTACTGACCTTTTTACACTGCGCTTTCCATAAATATCCATAAATAAAAGAGTCTAACGCGCTCTATAAAGCGATAAAATTGATTTCACTAAAAACCAATCAAACAATAGAAAGTAAATATTGGATACCCAATCCATCTTGAAAATCGACAATATCCAAATCAACGGGCTTTCTAAATCAACAGTTTTTAATATATCAGAAAGTGTTTACACACTGTTTTCTATTTAACAAAAATAACTTTAAGTGCATGAGACGACATCCAAAATTGCACAGATAAGTGATCTTCCCCCCATGATAGAAAACTTGTAATGCATTGATTTAGAGTGGTTAATTTAATCATTTTACCTTCTCTGAATAAGCAGCCAATGCAATGTTTAATCAAAACAATCGCACCAGCAACAACAGCCTAATATTGCACTCTTCAAAATGATACAATACAATAAACTATGTTCTATTTTTTATATGCCTCAACTAGGGAAAATAAGTAAAAAACAAAAGTCTATGTCTTACAAATTATTAGAAGATACCGTGTTTCTAACAACACAAATAAAACTAAAATATCTCTTATATCCAGAGTAGCATTTTACATAAAAAAACGACTTTAATGGTGCGTAATTCAGTATAAGCTCCTTATGATTTTAACCATAGAAAGTAGTGTCTTTCCCTATATCGTAAAGAACCTCAATGAAATAACCAAAAAACTCCGTATTTCACGAACACAGATAAGCTTTTAAAATGAAAAAATCCGTTAATGATGAAATCAATACATCACTCTATGTAGCTGTAGCAACCATCAATGTCAGTGCCATTGTTTCCAATTATATCACTTTAGCCAAACGTGTAGCTCCAACACAATGTTCAGCAGTTGTAAAGGCAAATGCCTATGGATTAGGAGCTCACAAAATTGCTCCTGCCCTTTATCAAGCTGGTTGTCGCACTTTTTTTGTCGCCCAAATCATAGAAGCCCTCCAATTAAAAAGCATCTTACCATCACATGTCACGATTGCCGTTCTGAATGGACTTCCACACTTAGCAGAAGAGTTTGTCGCACAATCTGGTATTGTTCCTGTTCTAAACTCTTGGAATGCCATTGAAAATTGGCAAAAAATTTGTCAAAAAAAAGATAAAAAATTTCCAGCAATTGTTCAAATCGATACCCATATGAACCGATTAGGACTGGATCAAAAAGAATTACAAAAACTCATCAAACACCCTACAATTTTCGAAAAAGCAGAAATAAAATATATTCTCAGTCATCTTTCTAACGGAGAAGATGATACCCACCCATCCAATTATGCCCAATTGGCTACTTTAAAAACCATCCTTGCGCAATTGCCTGCTTGCAAAGTTTCCTTTGCCAATTCTGGAGGTATCTTTCTAGGATCAGATTTTTATTTTGATCTTGTTCGCCCCGGCATTGCACTTTACGGAGTTGATCCGCGGGGGAAACACCCATCACCTCTGAAACCTGTTTTAAAACTTGAAGCCCAAGTCATTCAAAACCGCGTTGTTGATATAGGCACACCTGTTGGTTATGGAGAAAGCTTTATAACCAACAGACCAAGCACTCTTGCAACCATTTCTATAGGCTACGCAGACGGCTGGCTCCGTGCTCTTTCGAATAAAGGAACAGTTTATTTCAACGGGTATAAACTTCCCATGGTTGGGCGGGTTTCTATGGATTCCATTATTGTAGATACGACCGATCTTGATCAAAAACCTCAAACAGGTGACTGGGTAGAACTCATTGGACCCCATCAAACACTTGAAAGAGTATCTATAGATGCCGATACCCTTCCCAATGAAATTCTAACATCTCTTGGCTCCCGCTATAAATACATTTACACATAAAAACTCTTTAAAGAAATAAATTGATAAAAATCATCATTTTAGAAAATTGAGGGTTTTTTATGAAAGATTTTACAACAATCAATCACATAGAATGATCATAGACACCGCACATTCACAGAAATCTCAAAATAGACAAGTTGATGAACTGTTTTATGGAAGTAGCTTTCACCCAAAATACAAAAGCTTAGCCTTTTTCCCACAAATTGACAAAAAAGAATCTACTGCAAAGTTTTTAAAATTAAATGCCCAATTAAACTAAAGTATTAATTCTCTATATATCAAACAAAACATCCAGTCTCATAAGTTTCTCTTATTTTCAGTTTTGTTCATAGTGAAGCAATCAAAATCATTCGCTTGCATACCACAAACTGGACTATGTATAGATAAAAATGATTTAAGAAAGGAATAATACCTCTTATGAACCATCTCAAGTACCAAGAGCTATAACATTAAGCGGCTGGCAAAGTGTATGATAGTGCCAACTTCTTCCTTCATAGAGCGTAAAGATTGGGAGCTCTCTCAATAGATTTATCGTTGTACCATTCACGAGCGCCGTCGCGAAATGGGATTGGGAGCGAAATGTCTCTTTAAAACAAACACGTGAATTAACAACCAAAGTATATTCTTTTTGGAGTGTTCTGTTTTACATGAGGGTATCCCATTAAGAACACAATAAATAAAAGCATGGGACAATATGTAATCCCCATTATAAAAAAACATTGCTTTAGATGCTTCTGAAAGCCGTAAAGCTGAATTAAAAGGAGATGACAAACTGAGGATTGAGTTTCACCTTTACGGCTTTATATTTCTCTGAAATTAGATTGTCTTCCAGTTTCAAAGATTACGTCAACAGAAATACGCAATCCCCTCGCCATCATCTGGCATACAAAAGCTTGAACTACTCATAAAGCTCTTTTTTGTCTCAATCTCTGACTTAAAACATGTCGCTGCGTTAAGTTTGGATGTGGATTTACAGGCAACAGCTAAAACACACGGGCTCTTAAGAAAACAACGCCGTAAAGTCACAAACTGACCTACAATGGATTGGAAAGATGTGCCGGCTTTTTATAAGACACCCTGTAAAAAAACAACCATAATACATTTGGTTTTGCATTTACTCATTCTGACAGGTGTTCTTACGTATTTTTGCGTCATATTTATAAAAAGCAGATTAAAGAGAAATATTTAGACAATGCTTGACTTAAGAATATGCAACAACAGAGTTTCGCGGGGCTTTATCATCAGATAACACTAAATTTGATTTTATTCTTTCTGCAACCGGTCGTAGTCACCTTAGTGAGAGTCGTATGTCACAACACATGCAACAGACTGGACCCTATCCCCCGTAGGTTTCACTCTCGTTTACGTGAATTAGCTGGCTAGACCGATGCGCCTAGTCACTAAAACCATGTCATACGGTAGAAGGCAAAGGAGAGCATGCCTATTGCCCACAAAACACAGTTTTTTGTCGACTTTTCCGATTTTTCTCATGTTATAAAAAACTATGCAAAATTCTAGAAAATAGACAAATAACTCCATAATAACATGATCAATAAGTAAAAAACCCACACAAAATGTGTGGGCTTTTTTGTTTATGTAAATAAACAAAGTAAATACATATTTGTTATTTAATAGGTATTTCCCAATGGCGGACACGAACAAATGAGCATTCTGTCTCCCGCAACATTATCAATACGCGATACAGGAGGCCAATATTTACTGGCTGGATCAAGAGAACTGTTGGGAAAAGCAGCTTCTTGTCGCGAATAGGGTCGTTCCCAAGCATCATCTAAAGCATCTGCCACTGTATGAGGGGCATTAACCAACGGATTATTGTCTTTTGGCCAAATCCCACGACCAACTTTCTTCGCTTCTTCAGCAATAGAGAGTAAAGCATCACAGAAACGATCAATTTCTGCTTTTGGTTCTGATTCCGTTGGCTCAATCATCAAAGTTCCCGGAACAGGGAACGACATCGTGGGCGCATGGAATCCATAATCAATGAGACGTTTTGCAATATCATCAACACTCACCCCATACTGCTCTTTCAACACACGTGTATCCACAATACATTCATGAGCAACACGTCCATGCTTGCCCCGATAAAGAATGGAATAAGCGGGTGAAAGACGTGCAGCAATATAATTGGCATTTAAAATGGCTATTTGTGTTGCATATTTTAAGCCATCAGCCCCCATCATTCGAATATACATCCATGTAATCGCAAGAATAGACGCACTTCCATAAGGAGCTGCCGAAACCGCATGTGTTGTCCCATCCTGTTCATGCCCTGGTAAGAATGGTTTGAGATGCGCTGCAACTCCAATTGGTCCCATACCAGGACCACCACCTCCGTGGGGAATGGCAAATGTTTTATGAAGATTCATATGACAAACATCAGCGCCAATATCTGCAGGACGAGCAAGCCCCACAAGCGCATTGAGATTAGCACCATCGAAATAAACTTGTCCGCCATTTTCATGAATAATAGAACAAATTTCCTTAATGCTTTCCTCATAAACACCATGTGTTGAAGGATAAGTAATCATGAGAGCAGCCAATTTATCCTTATGCAATTGCGCTTTCATTTTGAGATCGTCTACATCAACATCACCATCGCTTAAACATTTTACCACAACGACTTCCATACCTGCCATATGTGCCGAAGCTGGATTGGTACCATGCGCAGATGCAGGAATAAGACAAACTGTACGTTGATGTTCTCCCCGTGATTGGTAATATCGTCGGATAGCCAAAAGCCCCGCATATTCACCTTGAGCACCAGAATTTGGCTGAAAAGAAACTTGCGCAAATCCTGTAATTTCACACAACCATGCATTTAACTGATTAATCATCTCTAAATAACCCGCTGCATCCTCTTGTGAAACAAAGGGGTATATATTGGCCATACTAGCCCAACTTACAGGCATCAATTCAGCCGCCGCATTAAGCTTCATTGTACAAGAGCCAAGAGGAATCATAGCACGATCCAGCGCCAAATCCTTATCCGCCAAACGACGCAAAAAACGCATCATATCTGTCTCTGAATGAACCGCATGAAAAAAAGGCTGGGAAAGAAAAGCAGCATTCCGCTTTTTACCAAAGAGTCGTGGAGAAACCTGATCGCCTAATTGTGCCCCAAAAAGCTGCGCTAAAGCACAAGCATCTTCTTCTGTCGATAATTCATCAAAATTGATTGCAATGGTGTCATCATCGAGAACACGAATAAGGCGTCCACTCATTTTGGCTTGATGTGCAATCTCTTTCGCTTTTCCCTTCACAACAATGCTTACACAATCAAAAAAAGATTCTCCTTCACAAAAAACACCTGCAGCCTCTAAACCAGCAACAAAACGACATGTTAAATGATGAATTCGCTGCGCAATTTCTTGTAAACCTTTCGGCCCATGCCAAACAGCATAAGCGGTTGCCATATTAGCCAACAAAGCCTGTGCTGTACAAATATTTGACGTCGCTTTATCGCGCCGAATATGTTGTTCACGTGTTTGCAAAGCTAAACGAAAACCAACACGCCCTCTCGTATCCACGGATTGACCAACAATACGCCCTGGAATAAGACGCGTTAACGCATCACTCACTGCAAGGTAACCAGCATGTGGACCACCAAAGCCCATTGGAACGCCATAACGCTGCATAGAGCCAACAACAATATCTGCCCCCCATTGAGCAGGTGGCTCCATAAGGGTAAGCGCTAAAGGATCAGCCACAACGATAACTAAAGCTCCTTTTTCCTTTGCCTCTTTTATGATCTCACTGTAATCATGAAAAGCACCTTTTGTATCTGGCCAAGACAAAACAATTGCCGCTGTATTAGAACAAATTTTCCTCTCTGGGCTGATACAAATACCTTGTGTTTCAGCACGCGTTTGCGCAACACTTAAAGTCTGAGGATGTAAAAGACTCTGAAGAGAAATCTTCGTCTTTTTCTCACGGGAAAAGCGAAAAGCGAGGGCATTGGCTTCAGCTAAAGCTGTTGCTTCATCAAGAAGGGAAGCAGCAGCAACAGGCAAACCTGTGAGTTCACTCACCAATGTCTGAAAATAAAATAAAAGTTCTAAACGACCTTGGCTAATTTCTGCTTGATAAGGCGTATAAGCAGTATACCAAGCAGGATTTTCAAACAGATTTCGTAAAATAACTGGGGGCACATGAGTCCCATGATATCCTTGCCCAATAAAACTTTTGTGCACACAATTACGCTCCATCATCTTGGAGAGTTCTTCCAAGGCTTGTCCTTCACTAGCAGCCTTTGGTAAATTAAGTGAACGTCCCAAATGGATAGAATGTGGAACAGCTTGAGAAATGAGTGTATCAACACAATCAAGCTCTAAAACATCAAGCATTTTTTGTGTTTCATCAGGACGCAGCCCAATATGTCGAGAAGAAAAAGAACGCTCGATCATGATACTCATCCAATCAAAGCCTTATAAGCATCTTTATCCAACAACCCTTCCAGTTGTGTCTCATCCTGCAATGTCATTTTCCATAACCAGCCTTCTGTTTCGGCTTTCTGATTTACCAATTCAGGATTATCAGCCAATGCTTCATTTATTTCGACCACTTCACCATCAAGAGGAGCATAAACATCTGAAGCGGCTTTCACCGATTCCACAACAGCAGCTGCCTCTCCTTTGGAAAGTTTTGTCCCACTTTGTGGTAAATCAACAAAAACCAAATCTCCTAATTGCTCTTGCGCATAATGCGTAACCCCAACAGTCACCACTTTTCCTTCAACGCTAAGCCATTCATGGTCTTGTGTAAAATAAGTTTTAGACATAAAAATCATCCTTTAAAATAACGTTGTTCAACAAAGGGAAGTGAATGAACTGATAATACAATCTTTTTGCCTCGCAGTTCTGTAAAGACTTGTGTCCCTTCAACTTTACAATCAACAGAAACATAACCCATCGCGACAGGACCATCAAAAGAAGGACCAAAACCACCTGATGTTACAACTCCAATCTCATTACCTTGATCATCAAGAAGCACCGCACCAGCACGAATAGGTTGGCGCGTTTGCGGTTTTAATCCAACACGACAACGAGCAGGCCCTTTTTGCAGCGCTTCAAGAAAAGCCTTCGCGCCATAAAATTGTGCTTTTTCTCGAACACTTTTAGGAACAGCCCATGTTAGAGCCGCATCAATAGGTGTCGTATCAGGGGTAATGTCATTTCCATGCAAACACAGCCCTGCTTCCAACCGCAAGCTATCGCGTGCTGCAAGTCCAATCCACTCAACACGAGAATCACTCAGCAATTTTTCAGCCAACATATGCGCATGCCCTATAGGCAAAGCAATTTCAAAACCATCCTCTCCCGTATACCCAGAACGCGTTATAAACCAATCCTGTTGTGGTTCGAATCCTTGCATAAAGAGCAATTCATTCCCTGGCAAATCGGCATCAGCAAGAACAGCGGCCGCTTCAGGACCTTGAAGAGCAAGCAATACCCTTTCAAGAGCAATCACTTGACATTCAAAATCAACCGCACGCTTTTCCAATTCTACAAAATCAGCCTGTGCATTCCCAGCATTAGCGACCAACATAAAACGGTCCTCTTCCAAACGGGTAATGATAAGATCATCAAGAATACCAGCCTGCTCATTAAGCAAGTAATTATACCGTGAGTGCCCAATCTTTAAAGCTGCTGCATCAATAGGAAAAGCATAGGACAAAAATTCCACGGCTTGTGCCCCTTCAACGGCAATCAATTTCATATGAGAAATATCAAACAATCCCGCATGTGCACGCGTATGAAGATGCTCTTTCAAAACGCCAAGAGGATACGTTAAAGGCATGTTCCACCCCGCAAAAGCGCCAAATTTTGCTCCTGCTTTTTCATGCATATCATATAAAGGAAGTGTTTTTAAAAAAGATGTTTCTTGTGCTGTGCCCATAATAACTCCAAAGCTGCGCTAACGCCCACAGAATATGACCGTCTCTGCACCCCTCTGTCATCAACCTGAGAGACTCGCGAAAAAATTTTTCGCTTACACCTTCGGCGCGGGCTCTCCCGACTTTCCAGATCTGCCTTCTTCCTTTTACGGTCCTTAAAGCCTGAGAGATTATGGGCTATTTCCCCTTCGGCGGCAATGCGAAAATTCGCAATCTGCACTCTCCCGCAAAAGAATGAAAGAAACGATAACGCTCTTTCCAGCATGCCCTAACCTATAACCTATCTTTATCACACTGTCATTAGTAAAGTGATGAAAATATTCTCATTTTAAAACTTGCGTAAGCTGCTTCAAAAGATTTATAATAGTATCCTTTTGAACCTTACAAAAACTGCAAGGAACACATTTTAGGAAATTTAAGACAAAAATCAAAAGCTATAAACAAAAATACCTCTTGAAAATCATGCAAAACGTCACACACTAAAAAGATCGCAAAGCAATATTCTTTCTCGCGCAGTTCAACCTTAAAGATAGGGTTTCATATTCTTTTTTTAGAATAAGGACTTCAAGTATTTTATAAGTATGATTTTAATGTACAAGAAGTAGGTTTTCTGCTTTCTCAATAGTGTCATAAATTGCGACTATTTACAGACTAAAACTACCGAACAAAGGTGACAAAATACTCATGAAAGCTGGTAATATCTCTTACAATTGCGAAAATGATCTTCCAAAGCAAATTGCCCTTTTTCCTTTAGAAGGTGCACTCTTACTACCCGGCGGTTTTTTATCACTCAACATTTTTGAACCAGAATCACTTGAAATGATTGAAAACGTTATGGTAACTGATCGTCTATTGGGCATTATTCAACCACTTTCATCGAACACAGACCGCTTCTCTACACAACTTTATAAAACAGGCTGTATAGGGCGCATTACAAACTACAGTGAAACAGGAAATGGACAACTATTCATTATCTTACAAGGTATTTGCCGCTTCACCTTAGAACAAGAATTGACAAACACAAAATCCTATCGAACAGCTCTCATCCAATCAAACATAAAAGACTTGCAAGAATTTGATGTTGAAGAAAGCATTAACCGAGAGAGCTTACTCGACGTTGTAGAAAAATATCTAACCATACATGAAATGGAATATAATTGGAGCAGTATCATAGAAGCCCCTACACCTATATTGGTTAATGCTTTTTCAGCTCTTATCCCCTTTACACCAGCAGAAAAGCAAGCTCTCCTTGAAGCTCCAGATATCGAAAGCCGTGCCCAAACTCTTCTTGCATTAACAGAACGCTCACTCATGAAACAAACAGGTACAGATTACCGTTTAAACTAATAAACGTCAAAACATGAAAAAAATGACCACAGACCCCAAAATGCTCGAATTACTCGTTTGTCCAATAACGAGAAGCACACTCTCTTACAACCGAGAAACACAAGAGCTCATTTCTCTCAAAGCCAAACTTGCCTATCCTATTCGTGATGGCGTCCCCATTATGCTTGCCTCAGAAGCGCGCCCTTTGCAAAACGATGAAAAAATAACCTATAAAAAATAAGAAAATTTCGTTCATTTTTTCTGGAGAAAGCTGTTATCAATCACTGCTCTATGAAAAGCTCTCTTTTGCTTGTGCAATCTTTTTAATATTGGTGCTAATCCACCACACGCCAGCACCAGCATTCTCTTTACCAACTCCCCTCTTTACCAACTTCCAATGTTATACTTACTCTAAAAAGTCTTTTGCTTCTAAATGCGAAAAGACGCTTCCGTTTTTATACAAAATAAAGGATAAAGTCATATAGTTACAATTTTAAACATACCCCATAATGATCACCAAGAAATTGTCCTAAATTTCATCAAAATAAAGGGATGCATTGCAACAGTTGCATGTAAACTTTGCAAAAAACAACCAAAACAACTGCTGTCACTCTGGTTGACGATTTAAAGAAATTACCCTATGAATGAGACTTGTGTTTTTGGTCGTATACGCGACGATCAAATAGGGTCTGGAAGCCCGAAAAACTCAAACTAGAAATAAAACCGCTTTTTGCGGATATCCCGGAATTTCCGGGGGCTCTTGTTATGTCCAAGTGCTCTCAGCACTAAAAGCAAGAGGCTGTTTTGAGTCAGCACTTCCAGACCCCGGAATACTAATGCGAGGGCGCTCGCAACCGGAGGGGGAGCAAAGTGCGAGCCAAAAATCTACATTTTTATGACATTTCTTTAGGCAAAAAAATTCGCTTTAGAAGAAACCTCATGGGTTTTTCTCAAAAACAATTAGGGAGTCATTTGGGCGTAACATTTCAACAAATTCAAAAGTATGAGAAAGGTTTAAATCGCGTAAGTGCAAGACGTTTACAAGAAATTGCTCATATATTAGATGTTCCCGTTTCCTTCTTTTATGCTGATAACACAAAAAAAGAAGATCCCCTCTATCATTGTGATGACAGAGTAGAAAGCAAAGCAGAATATTTACTTTTGAAAAGTTTCAGAATGATGACCCGCAAAAAACAAAGGGCTATTTTGCAGTTGATTTCTGGTGAAAAAAATGGCCCCTTATTTTCATAAATTCACTGAAAGGACAATCAACGTCCTTAATAACATTGAAAAGAATTTTGACTGTCTCCCCACACCTCATGAGAACGAAATTTCTTAAATCTAATCTGGTCTGTAAATAGTCCGAATTCTAACGAGTTTAACTTAGCTATAGCGCTTTGATTCATAATGATAATCTAACGTTATGTATATTGAATGAGTGTCTCGAATATCGTAAAATTCTTTCATTTCAAACTTGTTCTATATTGAATCAATCAAAATCACTTATTTGCACATTACAAGCAGAGTTAGCGTGTGAGTAAAAATGTACAAAAAGGCATACCTCTTAATTGAATCGTCTCACATACCAAGAACTGTAGCCACATTGAGTGCTGAAAAAATGTATGATGGTGCTAACTTACTCTTTTTTTTAAACATTAAACATGGAGGTGTTCAACGGCTTTCCACTCATATAATCCACTTGAAACAAAAAGCTCGCCAAACAAGCCTAAGAACATTCCCACGCACTAAAAAAATACTTAAATATATCAAAAAAGCTTAAAGATCTTATACCACCATACTTCAAATGACGATATTTTACGGCATAACAGGATTAAAGTAAAAATAAGACACGAAAAACTATATGTATAACTTTCATAAGAATTTATTTATATAATGGATACTTAAGTTTATCTTGTTGTGCCATAAATTCTATCATTTAAGGTATGAGAATATGAAGCATGCATACCTCCTTGAAACATTCAAATGTTTTTTAGGCGCCAAATGTCTTTTTAAATATTTTTAGACTTGCTTGTTGAGCCTTAAGTTCAAGTGAAAAATGGGAAGTCGCTAAAAGTAACCGCTAGAATCTGGCTGTTTACAGACTGTAATAGGAAGCTTCGCTTTTAAAGGCATAGGGAGAAGATCAAATACTTCAACACTTAACAGATAAGGTATTAAAAGATTCCCCCAACGCAATACGTAATAGCATCCTTAAAAAATTCAAAAGTGTGAAGGTAAACAATTGACAGAAGATATGGAATTCACTTAATTAAAGTGCTCTCTAAAAGAGATAACAGTTTCGCGTACAATATTCAATTTTTCAATTCTGAAAGATTAAAAAGACGTATCATTTGAAATAAAACAACTTATTGTGCTGCTGATGGTGATTGATGTGTACAAAATTGAGTTGTTGAAAATCAAAAATATAATTTAATGATGTTCCTTGACCAACTCACTCTCTCCTGAGTATAGCACGGGGAATAAACGTGGAGAGACATGAGGAGTATATAGAAAATGAGTTTTAAAGTTGCAATTGTCGGCGCAACCGGAAATGTTGGTCGTGAAATGCTTACAATTTTAGAGGAACGTGGTTTTCCTGCGCATGAAATTGTCCCTCTAGCATCACGACGCTCATTAGGACAAGAAGTTTCTTATGGAGATAAAACTTTAAAAGTAAAAGCACTGGATACTTACGATTTTTCTGACACAGATTTTTGTCTGATGTCTGCGGGAGGAAGCATTTCCAAAGAATATGCTCCTAAAATCGCTGCCGCTGGCTGTGTCGTCATCGATAATTCCTCCACGTGGCGCTATGATTCCAATGTTCCGTTGATCGTCCCTGAAGTCAATGCCGAAGCTATAAATGCCTTTTCTAAGCGTAATATTATAGCAAATCCTAATTGTTCAACAATTCAACTGGTCTTAGCTTTAAAACCTCTCCATGATGCTGCAATCATTAAACGTGTTGTTGTCTCTACATATCAGTCGGTTTCTGGAGCTGGTAAAGAAGGAATGGACGAACTTTTCGAACAATCACGTGCTGTTTTTGTTGCTGACCCAATTACATCAAAAAAATTCACTAAACGCATTGCCTTTAATGTCATTCCTCATATCGATGTTTTCATGGAAGATGGTTATACAAAAGAAGAATGGAAAATGACTGCTGAGACGAAGAAAATTCTCGATCCGAAGATTAAATTAACAGCCACTGCTGTTCGTGTCCCTGTCTTTATCGGTCATGCCGAAGCTGTCCATGTTGAATTTGAAAAACCACTAAGCGTATCTGAAGCACAAGCGCTTCTCCGCGATGCTCCCGGTTGTCAGCTTATCGATAAACACGAAGATGGTGGCTATACCACACCTTATGAATGTACCGGAGAAGATGACACCTTTATTAGCCGTATTCGTGAAGATATTACCGTTGAAAATGGTTTAGCTTTCTGGGTTGTCGCCGATAATTTAAGAAAAGGAGCAGCATTGAACGCAGTTCAAATTGCTGAATTGCTCATTTCTCGTAATTTGATAAAGCCTAAGTCCGTAAATTAACGCCCTGTCCGAAAGGATAAAGAGCCTTAGCCGGTCTGTCAAAAGTCCGGCTTCTCTTCAGTAGGATCTTCCCCTGCTGGAGATTCATATCACCAGCCTAAAGGACTGTAATTCGGGGTATTGACAAATTTTACTCTGAATATCCATGAATACCTCGCCACCTTAATTAATCATCGCAGTCTTAATGCCATTTTACGGTACAATAGGATCAGCAGCATAAGCATTTTTTGCTTCATGCTGCTGATCCTTTTTATCATTCCGGTTGTGAAATTAACTTACCCTTATCGAGCAGGATAAGTCACAACACGGTAACGTGTTTCATTACGTTCAAAATTTTTATAATTGACATTATCAGGAAAGAAGGGGTTATAAGCATTTACGTGCTTTACAGAAACTCCTTGTGCTTTGGGCGAAGGATTTAAAATTGTCCGTTCATCTCTTTTTTTGACACCTGTAGAATCGATAATCATATCTGTTCTGTAGAGTTTTTGTATGTTTTTCCGTGTTTTTTGAATCGCCGGAAGAGCTTTAAAACCAGAAACAACCTGTTTTACTTTTTCTTTTTTTACTTTTGGCGATTTTCTCATAGCATTTGGCTTTACTGGCATCTTTGTAAAAGCAACGGTAGGAACATTGTTGACATTGACATAACGTGCAGATGCCCAACCAACCTTTCCGTGATAACCAAGAGAACACCAAGTTTTATTGGATAGACAGCCATAAATTTGCACTTTTTCTCCCATTGGAACCATTGAGATCACTTTGTAAGCTGTCGCAGGACCTGTGCGTAAAGATACCTGACCTGAAGCAACACGAGCAACTGTTCCTGCAATGGTTCCAGCTTCCGCGTGAGAAGCAGTCACAGCCACCCCCGACGCTCCCAAAGCCCATAAAATCATTGTTGTTGATAAAAATTTCTTTCTTAACATTATTTTTCTTCCTCTCTCAAAACATGTGAAGGGCAAAATTTCGCCTTTGCAAAAATTTGCCGCGGTTAAATCCAATGATCAGCAACCTTTATTTCCCGCCCAAAAGCCCCCTCAACATTGCAACAAAATCTCTCTTTATTCCCCTTATTCCCCCTCTACACGAACACGGCCTTTTGATCTTGATTGCGCAGTATGCTCCTCATAAATTTACAGCTAAAGCATCATTTGATTATCTGGTCCTTCAACCAATCGTCCCTTAAAGAAGTTTTTAAAGTGTTATTGGTTCCCTCAACAAATGATTGCAATAAAAGAATTGATTGCCTAAATTACAGAGAATTTCAGAGAATGAATGATGATAAGCCCCCAAAATACTAAAAATAGGAGGAAAAATAATACTCTTTTAAAAATAAAAGTGATTGAATATTCTCTAAAGCTTGTATAACTTTAAATCTTCCTAAAAAATACAGAGTATAAAAATACAGAGTATATTGAAACTTCCCTCAAAAAATCTCTTGGAAAAGAAAGTTAAAAGCACATGACATTAAAATTTTTTTCTCGTAGTCGGATTATAGGATTATTCCTCTCTCTCTTTGCACTTTTTTTATCTACGGTTTTTGTCATGGCTACAGACAAATCAAAAATCAAACTTGGTATTATGGAAGGGCGGGATGCGATTATTTGGAAAACTGCTGCTGAACAGGCTAAAAAGGCCGGTTTAGATATTGAACTCGTTTATTTTTCTGATTACGCTTTGCCTAATGACGCTGTTAACGCAGGAGAGATCGATGCGAATGCTTTTCAGCACGCTCCTTATCTTAATGAACAAATGAAACAACGTGGCTATAAACTTTCAATTGTCGGCTATACATTTATTGCTCCAATCGGTGTTTATTCGCACAAAATCAAAGACTTAAAAGATCTACGTGATGGTGCACATGTTGGTATTCCAAACGACCCATCTAATGGTGGAAGAGCCTTACTTCTTCTCAATTCTTTAGGTCTCATTAAGTTAAAAGACCCCCATAATATTCTTGCATCTCCACTTGATATTATCGAAAATCCTAAAAACCTGCAAATTCGTGAGCTCGATGCTGGTATGTTAGGGCGAGCTATTGACGATTTTGATCTTGCAATTATAAACACAAACTGGGCTATTGTTTCCGGATTAAACTTCGAAAAAGATGTCGTCGCATGGGAGAGCGCAAAAAATAATCCTTATGATAATATCATCGTTGTACGCACGAGCGAAAAAGATGAGCCATGGGTTAAAAAATTAGTTGCCGCTTACAACAACGATCTTATCCGTGCAAAAATCAAAGAGATTTTTGGCAAAACCGCCCAAACTTCTTGGTAATTGTGCCAAATATCCGAGTAATTGTGAATGGAAAAACCTACCCTTATCTCCTTAAAAAACATCAGCCGTTGTTTTAACAAAACGGCTGGTGTTCCGGTAATTAATAATCTCTCTTTAAATATCCATGCTGGTGAAATCCTTGGCATTATTGGGCGCAGTGGAGCAGGAAAATCAACACTTATCCGCTGTTTAAATGGGTTAGAGAAGATTGATGCAGGGTCCATTTTTTTTGAAGGTGTTGATATTTCAAATCTATCAGAGATAGAGTGGGCGCCTTACCGTCAACGAATTGGGATGATTTTTCAACATTTCAATCTTCTCTCATCGCAAAATATTCTTGATAACATTGCATTGCCGCTTAAATTAAGTGGTGTAAGTAAAAAACAACGCCACAAACGTGCCCTTGAACTGATTGAATTGGTTGGGTTATATGGAAAAGAATATTGCTATCCGGCACAATTGTCAGGGGGGCAAAAACAACGCGTTGGCATTGCTCGTGCGCTCGCTGCTAATCCTAAAATATTGTTATCAGATGAAGCCACCTCTGCTCTTGACCCTGAAACCACACAATCTATTCTAGAGCTCCTTGCTGATATTAATAAACACCTCAATCTCACGATTGTGCTCATCACCCATGAAATGGAAGTTGTGCGTACCATAGCGCATCGCGTTGTTGTTCTTAATCAGGGGAACATCGTAGAAGAAGGACGTGTGAAAGACATCTTTACATCACCGCAAGACGATACAACCATAGCCATGCTCAAGCTTGTCACCCCGCAACTTCCTGAAAAATTTGCGAAAAATCTCAAACCAATCGGGCGAGAAGCTGTCATTGAAATCAATATTGCCGGTGAAATTGCCCAGCAGCCTTTTCTTCATCTTCTAGAAAATGAGAGTGGTTTAAAAGCACGTATTTTGCATGGTGGCATTGATACAGTTCAAGATGAAACCATCGGGCGACTCTTCTTGGCTCTTCCTGGAGAAGATAAAGAAGCTTTAGAAAAAGCTGTTCAATGGTTAACGAAAAAAGGACGATATTGTGAGGTCTTAGGCTATGTTTAATGTTCTGTCTCATGAACTTCCCCAAGCTGTTATTGATACAATATTGATGACACTTAGTGCTTCTTTTATGGCATTTATTATAGGACTTCCCCTTGGTCTTCTTCTTCACACAACAGCACGCGGGGGGATTTTTTCCTCATCTCTCATCAATCGCCCTTTAAGCATGATCATTGACAGTATTCGTGCCATTCCCTTTATTATTCTTGCATTTTATCTTCTTCCCGTTACGCGTATCGTTGTAGGAAGAGGGATAGGAATGCCTGCTGTAATTTTTATACTGACCATTTCAGCTATTCCTTTTTATGCACGCATGGCGGAACTCTCTTTTAAAACCGTTGAAAACGGTCTCATTGAAGCGATCCGCTCTATGGGTGCAAGCCGTCTTCAAATTATCAGACATGTTCTTATTCCTGAAGCTCTCCCTAGCCTGATTACAGGTTTTACAGTCATGGTCATTTCTCTCATAGGAGCCACCTCACTTGCTGGATATCTTGGTGGAGGCGGTTTAGGGGATATGGCAATCCGCTATGGCTATCAACGCTATAATACCTTCATCATGACCATTGTCATCATTCTTTTGATCATGCTCAATATTATAACCCAATGGACTTCTGATAAAATCGTACAAAAACTTGATAAAACAAAACATTAAAAGACTTAGAATTTCACATACCAGTATCATCATCCTCTTTGCCACTTTCCAAGTGCAACAACCCTTGGTTATCGAAAACGTTCATAAGAGATTAGGAACTTTTTTCTTAAACCGTTTTTATCTCTCCCCATCCGTTTGTAACATGAAAGAAAATAGTTTTAACTGATTGAATATAAAAGGAAATGAAATGAGAGATCTTACAATATTTGAAACTCTCTCTTAACATAAAAATGATAAATTATCATGTCAAATTAAGACATTGGTCACGACCTTTCCCAACCTTAGACAACATATTGAATAAGAACTCTGAATACCGTAAGGTCCTCTCATTCCCAATTTGTTCCATATCGAATTAATCAAAATCTCTCGCTTGCATGTTACAAGCAGGAAGAGCCGTGTGAGTAAAAACTATACAAGCAAGGAAGGCGTGCCTCTTATGAATTGTCTCAAGCACCAAGACCTGTCTTAACATTGGGTGCTAGCATATAAGGTGCTAGCATATAATATGATAGTACCGGTTTTCTTCTTCACAAGCATAAAGATATGGGGTGCTCAATGGCTTTACCGTTATACTATTCACAGGCGCCATTGCGAAATGGGTGTGACGAGCGTTGAGAGATGTTTCTTTAAAATAAGCCCGTGAATTAGCAACGCAAGTATATTCCATTTGAAACATTCTGTTTATGTGAGGGCTATGATCCCATTAAAGAATGCTATAAACAAAAGCGTGAGGCAATGCACTATCTTCACCAAGAAACTCCTCTTCAAAAAGATCTAGGAAAGATAGCAATCTGCTATAGCTATCAACGCTATGATAGCTCCAGCATATCTATCACCCTATAGATTATTCTCAATATTATCATTGAAGAAACTTCTCATAGAATTGTACAAAAATTTTATAAAATAAAGTACTCAAACTAAGCTAGATATTGGAAGATTTTTCCCCCATCACTGCCACAATAAGCCACTGAGCCGTAAGAGCTGGTTTTTTTAACTGTTCAATTTCTACCGTAACCCCATAATGGAAAACCACTCGACCAGAAGGGCGAATTTCTGCATCATCTAACACAAAACGCGCACGTACCCGTACCCCTGTTTTCACAGGACTCATGAAGCGTACTTTATCGAAACCATAATTAATCCCCATTGTGCTCCCCTCCAACTCTGGAAGTGCCTCATAAGCGAGCGTAGACAAAAGCGATAATGTTAAAAACCCATGAGCAATTGTGCCTCCAAAAGGTGTCTTTTTAGCCTTTTCCTCATCAACGTGTATCCATTGATGATCATCTGTAGCGCATGCAAACTGATTAATCATATCCTGTGTAACAAGACGCCACCCCGATAATCCCACTTCTTTCCCAATAAAACTGGTGACATCTTGTACTGCTATTTTTTGCTGCATAACGCTATTCCTATTTTATTTGATAAAAACAACCACCCCTCTTGCTTTTATAAAATCCATTGATTAGAGCATCAAGAATAAAAGATTAATTGTCTTAAAAGCAAATGCACCTTATGAATGAGAAAAGTTCTTTAGCAGAATAGTTTTCAAATGGGAAAAAAGAATGGCAAGCAATGTGAACCTAACAGGTTTAGCGCATGATTTGAAACAACGTGCAGAAAAGCATCCCCCCATCCGTATTGGACTGATTGGTTGTGGTGAAATGGGCACAGATTTATTATCAAGTATTGCGCATATGGATGGTATAACAGTCGCTGCAGTAGCCACTAGGACGCCGTCACGTATTTTTGATGCCGCTACAATAGCCTATGGCGAGGATGGACATGTCTGTGAAGTTGAAAATACTTATGCTCTCACGCAAAGCATTGAAAAAAATTTGATTGCAGCAACAGATGATATTAACCTTGTTTTACGTCATGAACAAATTGATATTATCGTTGATGCAACAGGCTATCCCGAAGCAGGAGCAGAAATTGGTATCAAAGCGCTTGAGAATAACAAACATCTTGTCATGATGAATGTTGAAGCAGATGTTACAATTGGCGCTTATCTCAAACATGAAGCAGAAAAACGAGGGCTCATTTATACACTTGGTGCCGGAGATGAACCAACTTCTTGTATGGAACTCATAGAATTTGTTTCAGCCCTTGGACATAAGATTGTTGCAGCAGGTAAAGGAAAAAATAATCCTCTGCGCTTTGATGCTACACCTGATGCTTACGAAGAAGAAGCATTCCGGCGTAATATGAATGTGCGCATGTTGGTTGAATTTATTGATGGTTCCAAAACAATGGTTGAAATGGCAGCAATTGCCAATGCCACTGGACTTCTCCCCGATTGCCCAGGAATGCATGGACCACAAGCGGCGTTGCAAGATCTAAACAAAGTGCTTATCCCAAAACAAGATGGAGGCATTTTGCAGCGATATGGTATTGTAGATTATTCAACAGGCCAAGGTGTTTCCCCAGGTGTCTTTGTCATTGCAGAAATAGCACACCCACGTTTACGCGAACGTATGGAAGATTTAAAAATTGGTCAGGGGCCTTATTTCACCTTTCACCGTCCCTATCATTTAACAGCAATGGAAGTTCCCCTCACCTGCGCACGCGCTATGCTTTATGGCAAAAAAGATATGGTTCCTCTTAGCCATCCCGTAGTAGAAGTCTGTGCTGTTGCTAAAAAAGATTTACATCCAGGTGATCAGCTAGACTTTATCGGTCTTTATACTTATCGCGCTTGGATAATGAACATCGCAGAAGCACGCGCTCACCACGCCATTCCTTGTGGTCTTTTAGAAAAAGCAACAGTAACAGCTGCAATTAAAAAAAACGAACTCATTACAATACATAATACTGCTATTCGTGAAGATCAATGGATTGCGCGTCTTCGTGCTAAACAAGACCTTTTACTTCATGTCCCTTCTTCCGCTAAGCTATAAACACTCCTTAATTACCTTACTTAACAGCATCTTTCCCTGACACGACAGAACAACCCAGAATACACTTGTATCGCAAATAAAAGTATTTATCTTTTAATAAAGGCATTTTCAACGATGCATATCACCACTTCCTTCTCACAATATGGCGCGTAAATGCTACAATATAAACCACCCCATGAGATGGCATAAGATTCATTGTGTATCACTATCTTTACTCTATAAAGATACAAACCGGCATCATCATTTTATTTGTCAATATTACGACAGCCCTTGAGCCTTGAGATGATTCATGAGAAGAATTTTTACTCTTTTTTTGATAATCTTATCCATACACGAACGCAACTTGTTCTATGTAAAAAATACTTTTGATGGATTTAACATAAACAAATTTGAAATGATAATTTGTCATTTTTCTTATTGTATAAGAGCTATGAATACAGGAATCTTTTTATTTTATCCTCTTATAAAAGATAAAAAAATTTAAAAAGGATAAAATATGCCTTTAATGAATAATCTTCATATGAGAGAAGGTAAACAATATTAAAAGGCTGATAAAGATAGTAAGTATACTAGCCTTATTACTAGGAAATAACCATAAACTGTAAAAAATGAGGTTACATTATTTTGTAAAAAAACATAAATGTAGGACATTGAACTTTAATAATGTTAATAAAAGCTACATTTGGTATTAATAATAGTGATTTTTCCATCCAATACAGTATAAATAAGTTCAAATATTTATTTTTTCAAAATCATGAAATGAACAAAAAAATCATCGACTTTGTCGATGAGCTTTCTACTAAAGTGTAGTGAATATTCCCCAAAGAGATACAACAGCACCTAATACATCCCCAATACATAAAGAAGCAAGAAGTGATATAATACCTATTCCCCCCCAAAAAGCTGCACCTGAAAAGGCAGCAGTTTTTTCAGCTTTCCCCAAAGCAATAGCATTTTGTTCCTCAACGCCTTGAATAACAGCTCTATCCACAGCTTTAATAACTACTTTTTTTTCTAGTGTAGAAATAGTAACTGCCACTCTCTCTTGAAATTGATTTTTTACAAAACTTGCATTTCCCTCTATAGTTTGTACAAAAAAAAGAATAAATAGTGTAAAAGTAAATGAACATACACGATTTTTAAATATTTTAAACATAGCTTTCTTTGCTCCTCTTTTCTTCACTGAAAAAATGAAAGAATATTCACATATATAAAAACCAAAACTTATATTTAATTATTTATATAATTACACATAATAAAATATTATCTGTAATTATATTACAGATATAACACATTGTGTATTGCATGTAAAGACACAAAAACAACAAATGATAAAAATAATTTAAAATGTAATTAAATTTTAAAGAACTATAACATTTAAAACTGTCAATCTAATGATAATTCTTCTCTATTATTTCAATAAATATAAAAATGAAATATTACTTAATGAATTTTTATTATATCTCTCATCAATAAACTTGAAAATAAAATTGATAGCGAATAAAAAGCTCGATCTAAAACAAATCTATCCTAATAAATAAACCTTAAAATAGTGTATTATTTTTCTATAAAACAGTTATAAAATGTAAAAATAAATCAAGATCTCTATTTTCAAATAGAAAAGACGTTAATAAAATGATTCTCAACTTTTACTGATATATAAAGAAAAATAGCGCATAGCATCTTCAAAAAGGTAATTCAGCACCTTTATCTCATACAGCATAAAGAACTTAAATATTGACTTTAAAACCCAATAAAACAAACGCATAAAATAAGTAAATCTATCAGATTTACAAAAACATTATAAGCAACACTAGAGCACCAACAAACTACCTAAAATTAAATAAAAAGAGAGTCATGAAAAATGAGATGATCCCCCAAAATACTGAAAAGCAATTTTCTTTCTTAATTCTCATAAAAGTTATTCCATATTTTTCGTCAATATTGTAGAGCGCAGCCCTATTTATCTTTTGAGTAATTATATTTACTCTGTATTAGTAAAAAATAATTCTCTTTGAAATAAATTTTTGGCAATATTCACATAACTGTCTGCAATTTGTGCAAAATAAATAATAATAAATAATTAATCAAATGCTTGAAAGAAAAGTGGTAGAGAAACTGACTAAAAATTGCATTTTTGAGATACCAACTTAAGTAAGCGCATTGAAAAAATAACGCCATGAAAACTGATATTGAATGATAAATTTAGCAATCGATCATTTTAATTAATAGCAGGATACTAATCTATAATAATAATTTCTTGTTTTGCATGTTGAATGAGAGGGCTGATTATTATAAGACTCTCTTAATTTTAACTCTGTTTATATTGAATCAATCAAAATTCTTCGCTTTCAAATCACAAAAGAAAACGATGTGTGTGTAAACACACTTGAAAAAAGGAAAATTTCACTTATGAGATATTTTAACTATCAAGCGCTGTTAACACAATATTGAAAACTGGCAAAGTGAATGGTGGTGTCGCTTTTTACTTTAAAAAAGTAAATATAGTGAAGTACAATATATTTTATATTATGAGGATTTACCGTTATACCCTTCACGAACAGCGTCGCAAAATAGGCTTGAATACCTTAGGAAAGGTTTCTTTAAAACAAGCATATCAATGTGCAACACAATGGCGTTCTGTTTATCATGTATCCAACGGTGTTTCTTCTTGAATCATCTTATAAACTCATCGAGCTCTCAGAGACTGCAAGTTTATCTTACGTGAATCCTTCCCTTTATATTCATTTTTTCTCATGAGCACTAAAGTCTATTAAGACACTATCCAAAGTAAAATCAATCAATAAACATTTCTATTCTTTTGTAATATACAGATACTTGAATTAAGAATTTAGAACTTCTGATTGCAACCAAAGTCTGTACTATTGCAACAATAGAAATAGTTTGGTTATCCTCGCTCCATAGTAAAAAGAAGAATATGCAACTTACAGAAAAAATTGTGTTTTCAATAAACAATGAAAAATTATTTTTCATTACATGATGTTAAGTATTTAATCTGTATGAATATTTACTTATTAAAAATGAGAATCTGCATCAGAAAGTCTTACCAAAGATAGCTATCTTTAGAAAGGTCGCCTCATATTACAAAAAAATTGAGTGGGCTTTGCTCAATAAAATCTTCACTATTTTTAACAAAACTCTCATTTTTATAGCATCCATATGTGATGTAAAAAAACGCCTATTTGCGTTTCTCTTATAGATAGATTAAATAGTGACAGCACTTTTGATCATTTTTTCTGTGTTAACTTCTCTTTTGGGCAATAATTTATGATATCTAACACGCCTTTTCTCGCTCTTTTACCTTTGGGCGCACACGAATATCACGGAGAGCACCTTCCCTTCGAAACCGACTGGATCATTGCTGAAGCTTTTGCAAAAGCCCTCACTTTACAAACAAAAGAGCAATTTCATATCGCACTTTTACCGGTTGAAAAGATTGGCTATTCTATAGAACATATGGATGTTACAGGCACACAAACCCTCACCTTTTTCGAGGCTATTGAGCGATGGATAAAGATTGGTGAAAACTGTTATCACAAAGGGATCAACCGTCTTCTTCTTCTCAATGCTCACGGAGGTAATTCACCCTTAATGAGTATTGTTATCACCGAATTACGGAGGCGTTTTTCAATGCTTGCGGTAGCAACAAGTTGGAGTCGTTTTGGCCTACCACAAGGTTTAATGGTACCGTCTCAACAGCATCTTGATATCCATGGAGGTTTTATAGAAACCTCTCTCATGCTCTATTTAGCACCCGAAAAAGTGCATATGGAGAAAGCAGAAAATTTTCATAATAAGCAAGCTGATATGATTGCCAACTATCAGTATTTACGCGCTTATGGTCCTCATGCCTTTGGATGGACAATGCGTGACCTTAACAAACAAGGAGCAGCAGGCAATGCAAGTGAAGCAACACCGCAAGCCGGTGAAGCAATTTTCTCTCATGTTCTTTGTGGGCTTCATGGTTTACTTGATGATATCAATCGATTTAAAATAAACACATTTCAATAAAAAGGCATGAACCATGGAAAAGACGCAAAACACTCCCACAAAACTTCCTGTTACGGTTCTCACAGGCTATCTTGGATCAGGAAAAACCACTCTTCTCAATCGCATTCTGAGTGAAAACCACGGCAAACGTTACGCAGTCATTGTCAATGAATTTGGTGAAATTGGCATTGATAATGATCTTATCGTTGAATCGGACGAAGAAATTTATGAAATGAATAATGGTTGTGTCTGTTGCACCGTGCGCGGCGATCTTATTCGCATTTTGGAAAGTCTAATGCAACGCTCTCATCGATTTGATGCTATCATTATAGAAACAACAGGGCTTGCTGACCCAATCCCCGTTGCACAAACTTTTTTTATGGATGATACGGTCCATGAAAAAACCGCTCTCGACAGTGTCATCACAGTCGTTGATGCAAAGCATTTTTCACACCAACTTAAAAAAAGCCGAGAAGTTGAAGAGCAAATTGCTTTCTCTGATATTGTTCTCTTAAATAAAATTGATCTTGTCAGCGAAGGAGAACGTGCACACGCGCAATCGCTCATTCTTGCAATTAATCCCAGAGCCATAATTTACGCAACAGAGCGCGCTAACATCCCTCTTGATAAACTCCTCGATCGAGGTTCCTTTGACCTCCAACGCACTTTAGATAATGATCCCCATTTTCTTGACCATCAGCACGCAGACCATGTCTGTGGTCCCGATTGTAATCATGATCATGCACATCACCACAAATCCACCATTCATGATATTACAATAACCTCTGTAAGTTTAAAAACAGGTGCCCTTCAACCAGAAAAATTTTTCCCATGGATTCAACAGATCACGCAACAACAGGGTCCCGATATTTTGCGTTTAAAAGGCATTATCGCATTTCAAGGAGACGATGATCGTTATGTCATTCAAGGCATACACATGATCCTTGAAGGACAGCACCAACGTCCATGGCGTGAAGATGAAAAACGTGAAAGCCGACTTGTTTTTATTGGACGCACCCTTGATGCCGAAAAACTGAGAACGGGTTTTGAAAATTGTGCATAAGCGAGTAACAATGCCAAGCATTACCAATTACAATTTACAAAATTATTGTCTTTCCTCCGGTTTTATTGATAACAAACCAGCTTTTGTCTCGGTTGAAGGTTTTATTGTTTTTTTTAACCCAATCCCACAAACCATTGAAGTTCACCAAGGAATAATTTCTAGCCATTTTTCCCATGATAACACAGCTATCATTACAGGTGGAGAAGACGGAAAGGTCTGTCAAACAACAGCAGATGGTCATACAAAAGTACTGGGCAAACAGGAAGGCAAATGGATAAGCAATGTTGCATTTGGACCACGGAAAGTTTTTGCTTTTTCCTCTTCACGTATCACACTGGCAAATGTTGGCAAAGAACTGCAAGAGCTTATACATGAACGCAGTATAGAAGGTCTTGCTTTTGCTCCAAAGGGGTTGCGCCTTGCCGTTGCCCATTACAATGGTGTTACCCTTCATTGGTTATCAACGCAAACATCTCCCACCACATTGGTCTGGAAAGGAGCACACTTTGGTGTCACCTTCTCACCAGACAACCGCTATGTCATTTCTACCATGCAAGAAAACGCCCTCCATGGCTGGCGTCTCACTGATAATCAGCATCTCCGCATGAGTGGCTACCCAAGCAAAGTCAAAAGCTGGTCTTGGAGCGCGAAGGGAAAATGGTTAGCAACATCCGGTGCATCAGCAGCCATTGTCTGGCCCTTTCATACAAAAGATGGCCCCATGGGAAAAACACCATTAGAACTGGGCACACGAGCAAATGCACTTGTCAGCACCGTTGCATGCCATCCAAGCGAAGACATTGTAGCAATAGGCTTCAATGACGGAATGATTTTGTGTGCACATTTTCACGATGGAAAAGAGGTTCTTCTAAAAGGCTATGGAAAAAGCGCCATTTCAGCGCTCAACTGGGATCAGACAGGACACAACCTTGCCTTTGGTAGCGAAAATGGTGAGTGTGGTATTATCAACATCTCTGTTTAAGAAAAAAACAACAACCATTACAGCTAAAATAGCCGCACAATCCTCCAGAAGCAATTGCGCATGAAACCCATCTTCCTCTCTAAAAAATAAACACACTTACGAGGCATTTTCAATCACAAACCAAAGAAATCATATATTGTGGACCTTTTTCATCAAGACAAAAGAACCATTTAGAAAAAATAAGAGAAGATTTTAATAAAGTAAAAGGCAGCATTTTCTACTGCCTTTTTTATAAAAAGACATATCATACTTTGTCAAAAAAGGTGGCGCAAACCAGCAGAGAAACTTGCTCCAGAAAACCCTGCTTTTGTCAGTCTATGCTGATAATTTATATCTCCATAAAGAGAAAGTTTTGAAGAAAGACGCGCATTAAACCCAAGACCTGCTTCCAAAGAAGAACCAAAAAAACCTAATTGGAAATCGTTTTTAAAAGAAACAAATCGCTTATCTTCAAAACTATGCAAATAAGAAAGCTTACTATAAAAAGAAACGACACGTCCCTCTTCAGAAACATTAAGTGTCTTGCTTAAACGCCCACCAACACGCCCCACCCATTGATGAAATTTTCCTAAATCAACCTCAATATTATCAACATCATGTGCCGGATTAAACTGAAGATGCTGATAAACAACCTGAATCTGCGGATCAAAAACAACACCTTTATACCCTGTTGCAAACGTTCTGCCACTTGTTAAAGAACCGCTAAACTGTTTACCCTTTAACGCAACAACCTTGCCCCGTGCTAGTGTCAAAACATCTCCCTTAAAAAGTCCATACGATAATACTCCATCGATATAAAAACCCGTATCATGCTGTAAACTTCCATAGGCTCCAACAGACCATTTATCAAATGCGCTTTTTTTGCTCTGTTCAACATTTAGAGGATGGAGAGAGAGTTTTCCATAAGTTCCCGTGACCCCAAAGAATGTGCAACTCTCTGAACTCTCAATTTCTTTCAGCAAAACACCTGCTTCCAGTGCACTATAATCAAGTTCTGCTCCATAGCCATATTCAAAAGCAGAAAGATTTGAAGCATAGTGGTAGCTTCCACCATAACCACGGATAAAAAATGCTGGATTTTCATCACTTTTCAAAGAACCTCCAGAAAAGCTTCGTATTGCCTTCAATTTTTTATTTTGAGAGGCAAAATCCATCAAGCCGGCATGGAATAAAGCATTTGGTAAAAGGAGATAAGTTGGCAACTGTGGGACAACCGCCCTAATTCCCATTTCGGGCTGAATATCAGGCTTAACAGGAACAGGCGGAGTGGGGACAGGATCTGTAGGTGTAGGATCACTTGGATCAGAGGGCTCAGACGGAGCAGGTGTTGGTGTAATAGGCACAGAGGAAGAAGATGAAGGATCTACAGGTGTAGGATCACTTGGATCAGAGGGCGCTGACGGAGCAGGTGTTGGTGTAATAGGCACAGAAGAAGAATGTGAAGGATCTGTAGGTATAGGATCACTTGGATCAGAGGGCGCTGACGGAGCAAGTGTTGGTGTAATAGGCACAGAGGAAGAAGATGAAGGATCTGCAGGTGTAGGATCACTTGGATCAGAGGGCGCTGACGGAATAGGTGTTGGTGTAATAGGCACAGAAGAAGAATGTGAAGGATCTGTAGGTATAGGATCACTTGGATCAGAGGGCGCTGACGGAACAGGTGTTGGTGTAATAGGCACAGAAGAAGATGATGAAGGATCTGTAGGTATAGGATCACTTGGATCAGAGGGCTCAGACGGAGCAGGTGTTGGTGTAATAGGCACAGAGGAAGAAGATGAAGGATCTGCAGGTGTAGGATCACTTGGATCAGAGGGCTCAGACAGAGCAGGTGTTGGTGTAATAGGCACAGAAGAAGATGATGAAGGATCTGCAGGTGTAGGATCACTTGGATCAGAGGGCTCAGACGGAGCAGGTGTTGGTGTAATAGGTGTAGGTAATGGAGTGAGAACAGGGTCTGTAGGTGTAGGATCTACCGGCGCAGAAGGTGAAGGTGGAATAGGTAAAATCGTAGAAGAATCTTGTTTAGGACTAATATAAATACCCTCGAGACGAAAATCCCAAAAGTCCCGATCTCCTGCAACTAATCTATTCATAGGATCTGCTTTTCCAAAAGAAGAACTTGGTCCATAAGCACGAAGACGATATTGATAAGGCAAACCATTTATTGCAGTATAATCGCCCATTAGTTTAAAAGAATCTTCACGCGCATATCCAGAAACTTGGATAAGTGAAATACTGTTGCTTCCTTCACCGCTTACTTTCTTTTCTGAAGTTTTGGAAAAATTTTCCATCACAAGCAATGTAGCGCCGGAAACATCTCCATCGATCAAAATACGATCGGTTTTTTGAGAATCAAACAAACCATCATCATTTAAAAACGTACTGAGCTTAATCTGAACATTACCCTCCGCATTGTATGCCTCCTTGTATCGTTCATTCCCGATACGCAATGTTTGATAACCGCTGGATACATCCCGATTGAAAATAAATGTACTATCAGAAAGACTCACAGATGAAAGTGATGAATCTGTAAAAACAGAACCCTGCAAACCTTTATATTTGCTTTTTGTGAGATACCAAGTAGAACCACGCGTTAATTCTAATCTAGCAGTAGAAGTATCTTCAACGTGCGCCCCCCCTGTAAGGGAAGAAGCGCTTGCTTTAATAGATATAGAAGAGTTCTTTTCAGCTTTTAATAACAAATCACCAGAGATCTTTGTTGCTTCTGATAAATCAAGAGAAACACTGGCTCCATAACCGCCCTGCCCAGTAACATAAATAGCTGTACCATCTGGAACTGTGAAAGTTGTCTGTTTTAAACGAACAGATGCCTCTCCCATAGTGATTCTTGGCTCTTTTGAAACACCTTTTTGTCCATAATATTCTGCCACTGTGTTTGGATCTAATAGATTAAAATACAGACCATAAACCCCCTTTCCCTGCACAGAAATATTTGAGCTCTCAATCTCAATATTTGTCTTCTTAAAAGCGTCTGATAGATCATAATTATGAATAGGCTGGCCTCTACTATTTACAAAAGCTGAAAAATTTTTAACCAAAAAGCCATGCATATCATTAAGCACAATAGAACTACTCCTCAAATGAACATCCCCACCTTGCAATATGTCAAAAGCCTCTGGTAATTTATCGACACTTTCATTATTAACTATAGCAGTGTATTTTTTTCCTTTTCCCTCAATCGTCATGGTATCGAGAAGATATCTCCCCCCAAACTTTGTTGAAAACGCGCCAATCTCATTAAAAGTAACAGTGCTACCTGACATCCTAACAAATGCATTAAGACCACTTACAATCCCTATACCCTTTGCATTCAAATTGTCTGGTTTAATCTCAACATTGACACTAACTAAAATAACATCCGTCTCTTTCCCCGATGCATAAATAGCGTGCGAAGTTCCCTCAATCTTCCCGTCATTCATCTGAATAACTCCATTTAGAACACGAAGACCGGGGATATCCTTAAAGTTTGAATCCCTTAGAATAAGCTTTCCGCTATCTTGTACGAATGCACCATATTGAGATATTTCATCTGGATTATCACCCGTAACAGTTATACGAGACGCATTAACAATTGTGCCTTGCTTTGCTACATATATAGCTGCAATAGGCGCAGCCTCCTGAGAATTTTTTAAGTAATAAACTTTATCTGCGAGAAAGTGTGTT
>NZ_JBHIMY010000130.1:0-580 GCF_042194535.1 Bartonella sp. CR84HXZ
TGCCATATCCGCAAGCGTTGCATTTAGCGGCATGAAAACGGTTGCAGTTGACATTGCTGATAATACCGCTAACCTGATCACCTTTTTCATAATGATGCTCCTTGTGTAAATTCGTATTTTTCACATCCTACACGTTTCAAACTGAATAGAGCCTGAATAATTTTGGACTTTATTGTGACAAAACAAATGAAAATTCATTTAGTTAAACCTATCAAAGATACGATAAAATAAAATCATGACAGAATTTTGATTTCAATTAATGTACTCTGCTTGAGGTTAATTAATAAGTTTGTATTGAGAGTACCCGATTTTTTACTATGGAATATAAACTCTTTATTTAGGGATACTTTTTGTATCACTTGATACAATATGAATTGAATAATAGGCGTATGAATAAAAATTATCATTTTTTATCATAAGCTTATGGTGCTATGATAAAGTCTTGTTTTACTTTATTTGTGTTATAGAACAGTGTCCTGTTTGAATATTCTCTTTTGATGCTAAATAATATTTGAGTTCGATATCAGAGTATAACTTTATAAAGATAATACATTTTATGATTTTTTTGATATATATAAAA
>NZ_JBHIMY010000018.1:0-28105 GCF_042194535.1 Bartonella sp. CR84HXZ
TTTAAATGATCTTTGAAAGGTCTTTGAAGATCCTTTGAGAACCACTTTAAAACTCTTTGAGAAAAAATAAATTGGTATAAAACCTAGTGGTAAAATATACAAAACCCGCTGGCAAGCTACATACAGCGACACTGGCTGGGGAACTTGGATTCGAACCAAGATTGACGGAGTCAGAGTCCGCTGTTCTACCATTAAACTATTCCCCAATAAGCCAATTTTATCATCTCTAGCAGATTCTACAGTGTAGGCAAGCGCAAAAAATCTTTAGATTATCGATAATAAAGAGCGATAGGAATGTCATTGATTGTTTTGATTTGAATATCAACATCATAAATGTCTTTAAGAATTTCTGGTTGCATAATTTCTTTGGGAGTTCCACAATAGGCTGCTTTTCCATTTTTCAGTGCAACAATCATATCTGAATAAGATGAGGCAAAATTAATATCATGCATAACAATAAGAATGGTTTTTTTCAGTTCATCAGCTGTGCGGCGTAACTGCTTCATCATAGAAACGGCATGTTTCATATCCAGATTGTTTAATGGTTCATCTAAGAGAAGATAATCAGTATCTTGGCAGATAACCATGGCTATAAAAGCGCGTTGACGCTGACCGCCAGAAAGCTCATCTAAAAAACGGTCTTTTAAATCTTGTAAGCCGAGATAGCGTAGCGAACTGTCGATAAATTGTTTATCTTCATGTGTATACCAGCCTTTTGAATAAGGATAGCGTCCGAAACTTACTAAATCGTACACGGTTAAACGGAAGGATAAAGGATTATCTTGACGCAGAATTGAGAGTTTTTGAGCCAAAATATCGTGGGGCATTTTATCAATATCAAAGCCATCGATATGAATTGTACCATTATGGTATGACAAAAGACGTCTTATCAGCATTAAAAGAGTTGATTTTCCCGAACCATTTGGCCCAATGAGAGAAATAATCCCCCCTTTGGGAAGATGAAGGCATAAATTATCGATAATCAATCGTGCTCCGTAAGCCTTGGAAAGATGATTGATCTCAATCATTTTAGTTTTCCCTTCATCAGTAACATTAAGAAAACAATACCCCCACAAAATTCAATGATAAAACTTAAACGTCCTGCCATGTGAAAAATTTGTTCTAAAATAAATTGTCCTCCCACCAAACAAATAATCGCTAATAATATTGCAATCGGCACAACAACACAGTGTTTTGCTTGAGGAGAAAGTTCATAGGCAAGGTTGGCAACTAACAGTCCAAAAAAGGTGACGGGGCCTACTAATGCGGTAGAAATGGATACGAGAATGGAAACAAAAATAAGGACAGCTGTCGCACTTTTGTGGTAATTAACGCCAAGATTGAGGGCATTTTCACGTCCCAAAGCTAAAATATCAAGAAGATGACGGGAATGCCATCCAATCAGACTCACAATGAAGACAATGATTGTGGCAAAGCTTATTAATGGTGTATTGAATTTATTAAAATTTGCAAACATAATATCGGTTAAATTCATCATTTGGTCTGGATTTAGTTGCAATTGCATAAACATCCGTAAACTGAAAAAAAATCCGCCTAAAACAACACCGATTAAAAGCGTCAAATGAAGCCCTTTTAGGCTTCCTGAAAAGAGCCAGCGAAAAAGGCTTATTGAAAAAAGAATAAGAATGAGGGCTTCGAGAATGAGTTGTCCTTCTTCATTTAAAAAGGGCAAAGAAAGAGAGCCTACAAAATATATCAGAACAGTCTTTATTAAAATATAAAGCTGATCAAATCCCATAATTGAAGGGGTAAGAAGACGGTTATTAACGATTGTTTGAAATAAAACCGTAGAAACGCTTATTGCATAGGCAATAAGAAGCAGAGAGGAAAGTTTTGTAAGACGAAATGTCCATGTATAAACATTGATATTCCACGTCATGTAAAGACTAATGACAGTACATGCTATGATGATAAGTGTTGTTAGTACACATATTGTTTTTTTTCTTCTATCCAAGACGCTTTCTCCAGCGTAAAAGCAGTATCATAAAAATAAAACTACCGATTACACCCATCATAGTGCTGATGGGAATTTCAAGAGAGGGATGAATTATTCGTCCTACAAGATCACAAATCAAGACCAATCCTGCACCGCTGATGGCTACCCAAGGAGCAGTACGGCGCATATTATCGCCCATGAAATTTGACACAAGGTTGGGCACAATGAGTCCAACAAAAGGAATACGGCCAATGGTACAGACAACAACAGCAGTGATTGAGGCGACAATAAAAAGACCAAAAAACATGACAGCACGATAATTCAATCCAAGGTTATTGGTTAAATCTTCTCCCAAACTTGCAACTGTAAAGCGATCAGCAGTGAAATAGGCGAGAATACAAAGGGGAAGGGATAGCCATAAGAGTTCATATTTTCCTTCAAGAACCATTGAAAAACTGCCAAATAAGTAAGCTTGAAGAGAGGGAAGTAACATTTCATAATCTGCAATGGCATTGGTTAAAGAGCCAATAATATAGCTTAGCATAATCCCTGTAAGGGGTACAATGAGAGCAGATTTTAGAGGAATGCGGCGCAATAAAAATATAAAAAGTAAAGTGCCTGTCATGGCAAAAAGTGTCGCAACGACCATTTTTCCTAAAACAGAAATATCGGGCAGAAAAATCATAATAAAAAGAATGCCAAGCGAAGCAGATTCAACAGTTCCAGCGGTTGATGGCTCGACAAAGCGATTGCGTGTCAATAGTTGCATAATCATACCTGAAAGTGCAAGTGATGCACCTACTAAAAGGATTGCAATGGTACGAGGAAGACGTGTTTGCCAAAAAATAAGCCACGCATGGGGATCTGCTGCGAAAAGGTCAGAAGGCGTGACATCAGAATAACCAACAAAAATGCTGAGGATGGACAGGAGAATGAGAAGTGTTATGGTTATCCAGTAATTCTTCACGTTAAATCATTTTCTAACAAAACCTAAAAAAGCAAAGACTGCTTAATAAACAATCTCTGCTTTTAAATTTTATTTATATAGCAAGCAAGCTCTTTTGTACGCTTATTTGCTCTTTGTAAAGGCTTCATTGATCTGCTTAGCGGTTTCAATAAGTCCCGTTAAACCACCACTTGCACGATACCAGCTCCAAGAGTCCAAATAAATAATTTGATTTTGTTTGCTTGCTGTTGTGCGGTGAACAAGCTCATTGTTAAGCAATTGTGCTGCAGATTGCCCTTCACGTCCAATTGCGGCATCCCGATCAATCACCAACAACCAATCAGGATTTGTCTCAAGAATAAATTCAGGAGAAATGAGCTGTCCATGTTTTTGTACAGTGAGTTTATCGGTTGCTGGGGCAATTCCAAAAGCGGAATGCAAAATATCAAAACGTGATTTTGGTCCTAAGGCACTGATTTTTCCACCAGAGGTCATGAGTACAAGACCATGGCCTTTTCCTTTAGTATTTTTACGAACTTCAGCTAAAGTTTCATTGAGTTTTGCAATTTCTGCTGCAGCTTCTTTTTCTTTGCCAAAAATTTTGCCAAGGATAGACACATTCCGTTCAATATCTGCAAGAGAGTTTTCATTTCCTACAGTTAGATCAATTGTTGGAGCGATTTTGGATAAATCGTTATATTTTGCTTGAGTTCTGGAGGAAATGATAATCAAATCAGGTTGAAGAGTGGCAATTTTTTCATAATCGGGTTCAAAAAGGGTACCAATTTTTTCATATTTTGCATCATCAAATTGTTGCAGATAGGATGGTTTTTTTCCTTCAGGAATACCGATAACCGCTTTGATACCAAGGCGATTCATATTATCAAGAGAGGCAATATCAAACACAATAACCTTTTGCGGAGAAGCGGGAACAGGAGTCGTGCCTGAAACATGATTAATTGTTACATTTGTTTGAGTACTCGTATTTGCAATACTCGTCTGTGTCCATAAAGCTGTTGCAAAGCTGGTTGCAACCAGTAAAACAGAAGTCATCCGTTTCATATATTTTATCATCGTAATTTTATCCTTTTATTTAATATTATAAGGGTTTGCGCACTTAAAAACTTAACTTTGGTATTTTTATGCACAAAATGAAGCGTAAATAAATAACACTATGTTGTAAAGTTGACTAACATATGTTACAAATTGTTCACTTACCTCATTTTCACTTAATTCTAGTGTTTTTGCAACATATTTAGAAAGTTTAACATATGACCAATGTATTTAAAAAGCGTACAAGTCTGTACGCACTGACAACAAGTGCTCTCTTCTTTTTACAAAGTGTAGATGCTTCTATGGGGGCTAGTTGGTTTCCCATATCACTTCCAAAACTACCTTCTTCACTTTCATCTCTGATACCATCTTTCGGAGGTTTATCACCATCTCCTGAGCCTAAAGAAGAATTGCCCGCGCCTCCTGCACCACGAGTCGCTGACCCAGGCGCTGGCGTTCCTGGTGCTGGTGGTGCTGGTGGACTTGGCGGTGCTGGTGGACTTGGTGGTGCTGGCGGACTTGGCGGTGCTGGCGGACTTGGTGGTGCTGGCGGTGCTGGTGGTGCTGGCGGTGCTGGTGGACTTGGTGGTGCTGGCGGACTTGGCGGTGCTGGCGGACTTGGTGGTGCTGGCGGTGCTGGTGGTGCTGGCGGTGCTGGTGGTGCTGGTGGTGCTGGCGTTGGCGGTGTCCCTGGCGGTGTTGGTGTTGGCGGTGTCCCTGGCGGTGTTGGTGTTGGCGGTGTCCCTGGCGGTGTTGGCGTCGGCGGTGTCCCTGGCGGTGTTGGCGTTGGTGGTGTCCCTGGCGGTGTTGGCGTTGGCGGTGTTCCTGGTGGTGTTGGCGTTGGCGGTGTTCCTGGCGGCGTTGGCGTTGGTGGTGTTCCTGGCGGCGTTGGCGGTGTTGGTGCTCCTGGTGCTGTCCCCGGTGCTCCTGCTCCTGGTGCTGTCCCCGGTGCTCCTGCTCCTGGTGTTGTACAAGGTGCTCCTGTTGCAAGTCCATGTTCTGATGGGAGTTTCTTGTCCCTTAACTCTGTGCTCTGTTCTGATGGGGGGATGCATATACTAAAGAACAGCAGTATTGGTGTGTTGAAGTTTGGTGATAACGCTATGCATGTAGCAGGACAGGTTACTCAGAGTAAGAAGTATAGAGAGCTGGAGTTGTATGAATATTACGCGGGTCAGAGAGGTGAATATGTCGAGTATTCAATTAGAGGTACAACTGTTGAGTTAGAGAAAGTGTCTATTAGGGGGGCAGATTTGCCAAAAGGTGGTTTGATTTTAGATGCTAATGAATACAATGATCCTAATGGTAATCCTAATAATTTAAATGACGATCTTGATCAAAAATTGGGGGCTGGGGTACTAGCAACGCTTAGTTCAACAGTTAAGCTGAAAAATTCACATATTAAGGAATTTATAGTTGGGGTTGATGCTCAAAACGAGGCAAGGATTCATATGAAGGGTGGAGGAATCTATTATGCTGGGATAGGAGCTTTTGCTGATTTTCAGTCGTTTATTTCTCTAAATGGAGTGGGTTTGTACGCTGTTGGGATTGGTTTGTACAGTACTGGTAGGTCTGGAATAATGATGCAATCTGGGTCAATTAATCTTGATAAAGGTGGGGTGGGAGTTGTATCGGGATATAAAGGGATTGTAAAACTAGATGGGGTTGATATTAACCTTAAAAAAGGGATGAGCGGGCGAGAGAGTTCTGATTCTAAAGATTCTTCAAATCTTATTTTCTTATCAAATGGAGGTCTTATTTCTTTTAATAAAGGGAACGTTAAGGCCTCTGATGCAGTTGCTCTTTGGGTTACTTCTGATGCTAATGAGCTTTTACTTGCTCCATTAGATGATCGTGCTTTTGCGATTGGTGTTTTGCAGGATCGTTTTGATATTGGTGGTAATCATAATGATAATGGTGATTCTCTTTATACAAAGGATGAAATGCTTGAGATGAATGCACTTTATGATGCGTATCACGCTCCCGCTGGTGCTCTTGAGAATGCTCATTCTACTCTATATTGGACTGTAGGTAGTACCAATGCCTTGAAATATATAGGAAATATTACGGGCGATGGGGAGAATAATAGTCCTTTTAAGATTAAAGCTAATATTCAAGGATCAAATATTCAAATAACGGGAACAGATTCTTATGGCATATATTTTAATACCGTATCTGCAGAAGATGAAGAAGAATTAGATGAAGCAGAAAACATAAGAAAGAGCGACAATCGTCATAAGGCACAGATGGTTGCTTTAGAAGAAACTACTCTTAAAATTCCAGAAGGTATAGCTATTTATGGTGGTGATTTAAATGGTGCTGTCATTTTAGGAAAGAATACGGTTCTTTCGGGTGATCTATTTTTAAAAGTTGAATCTCATTCTCATCTATTGGTGCACGCTTATAAATCTTCGATTATAGGTGCAGCTCGTGTTGATGAGAATGCAAATGCTGAGCTTTATTTGTCTCATTCAGGATTGTATTTAACAAAAAGTGTTCATCATAAACAATTGGGGCAAGGTACAAATCATATAGATTCAAACCTTCCGTTTGTAAGTCTTTCAAATAGTAGTATTGTATTTTTGCCTCCAAGAAGTGCAGATGAAGGTTATCAAACACTGCGTCTAGGTAGAGGGTTGGATGCTCGTGGAGATTCTAGGCTTTATGTCAATGTGGATTTTGTTTCTGGTGATTCAGGTAACGTTAAGCTTGTGTCTGATAAGCTTTTGGTTTACGGCGATGTTACTGGAAAAACGAAGGTGTATGTAAATGATAATTCTGTCATCACCACTTTAAATAAAAACCTAAAAGATGGAGAGAAAATTCAGCGTCAAGCTGTGCAAAATCAAGGTGAACGGGAGCAAAAGACGAAAAAACCTGCCGCTCTTCAGATTATTGAAGTTTATGGAGATGCAGAAAAAGATTCTTTTGAACTTGCTGATGAATATGTCACATTGCAGGGATCTCCTTATCAATATATTCTTAAGGCGTCTGGTCCAATAACATTTTCCAGTAATTCAGAAGAATTGGAAGATGATCCTGATACACTGTGGACTTTCAGCTTAGAAAGTAAGTTAGAAAATGGTGAGGGGCGGCGAAATATAGCTGCTAGTATAGCTCATGGACCTCGTAATAGTATTAAGCCTGTTGTTTTTGATGTTTCGTCATCTGAATTTGATGTTTCGTCATCTGAGGGTGAAGGCACTGTATCTGGGGGCAATGGTTCTTCAGCACTTGATCAAGTTACTGCCTCTGTTTTGCCTAGCAATCCTGAAATACTTGGGAGATCTGATGTAGAAGAGCCTGATGTGGATTCAGTTGATGCATCTGTTGGAAATCTTATTCCAACTTTTGAAGTTTCAGGACATACTCCATCTGCTTCACAAAGTGTTTTGGCAACTGAGGAAACTGTTGATGAAAGTGTAGATACTTCTCTTCTTGGTAATTCAAGTGCGGAATCTGATGATGTAGGGTATGATATAGTAGACGAAGAAGGTAATAGTACAGAGGGTAATAGTGCAGCGGTTGTATTAATTCCGTCTCAGGCTGTTACATCTTCTGCTCCTCAAGCTTCTACGCTGGAGAGTTCTGTACTTGGAAGGTCTGACACAGGCAATTCTGATGTGAAATTAGATTCTTTGACTGGAACTTCTCCAGTTTCTGAAACTGAAGAACGGACTTCATCTTCTGCTCCTCAAGCTTCTACGCTGGAGAGTTCTGTACTTGGAAGGTCTGATACAGGCAATTCTGATGTGAAATTAGATTCTTTGACTGGAACTTTTCTAGTTTCTGAAACTGAAGAACGGACTTCATCTTCTGCTCCTCAATCTTCTTCGTTGGAAAATGTCAAGACTGAAGTGCCTGCTGCTTCTAGAAAAGCCGAAAAGCCTAAGGTTTCTTCTACCCTAGTTAATTCTACTAAATCTAAGCAAAAGAAGCCTACATCTAAGGAGAAGGAAGGTAAACCTGTAGCGCGTGTTCTACTTTATAATAAAGGAACTGATACGCTTAGATCTGAATTGCAAGAGCCTGTGGTTGTGTATACTGTTGCATCAGCCAATGGTATAAAGCAGGAAGGTGTTTCTTCTCAGTGTAGTAATACGGGGGAAAATGGTACGGAAAGATTGCAAGGTGCTTATTTTTGTAGTGATGGTCGATCACATACAATGACAAATCTTACACTGAAGGCAAATGAGAAAACTCAGCATTCTATGCATGCAAAGAGTAATACAGTTGTTAAATTAGAGGGTACTACTATTAGTGGTACGGATTCTTCTGATAGTGAAAATAATGTTGATTTTACTGCAATACAGGCGGTGAGTGCTGTACTTGCAGAAGAAAAAGCAGAGATTGTTTTGGATAATAAATCAACAATTACATCTTCTGTGATTGGGCTTGAAGCGCAAAGTGGCGGAAAGGTTAAGATGACTGGAGGGACAGTTGATGCGCTTTATGTGGGTGCTTTGGCTGGTTCTGGATCATCTATTAATTTAAAGGATACAAAAATTAACGTGACGGGGGATGTTGCAGCTGGTCTGGCAAGTCAAGGCGGTAAGATAACCATGGATTCTGGGGCTATTACTTTGGCAAAGGGAGTAGCAGTGTTGTCAGAATCTGGGGGGAGCGTAGAGTTAGACAAAGTTAGCATTAATGTGAAAAAAGCGACAGGGAAGTTAGATTCCATAGAGAACTTAGAGCGTGCAGCTTTTCTGTTGAGTGATAATGCTTCCATTGATTTTAAGAATGGAAATGTTGTTACTGATTCTCGTGCTTTGTGGATTATGAACTCTGGTGATAATGTGGTTGAGGCCGGTTCTTCTAGGAGAAGGAGATCTTCTGAGGTTCGTCCTACTATGAATCGCGCAAATATCGAGTCTTCTACTGTTAAAGTAGAAGGTGATGGAACCTATGGTATATATTTTGATGGAGTAACACAGAAAGAAGAGAGTCAACAAAATCGAAGTAAGGATTTAGCAACTGAGGAAGCAGTTGTTGTTAAGTGGAGTGCTGTATCCAAACAGGAGAAAACACCTATAGGCATAACAGGAACAGTTTCGTTGAAGAAAACTGATTTTGAAGTTGCAAAGGGTATAGCTATCTATGGTAATAATTCTGGTGGTCATGTTTCATTAGAAAATAAAACAACTCTTGCTGGTGACTTATTATTAAAAGCCGAGAATGATTCTAATATATCAGTTACGGTTGATAGCTCTATTGTTACAGGCGATGTTCGCGTTGATAAAAGTTCTTATGCAAAATTAGACTTGGCTAATAGTTCACAGTGGGTTCTAAAAAGAAGTGCGCAGAAGAATTTGGGTACTCTAGATTCAGGATGTGTGGATTCATGCGTTTCTTCTGTGAGACTTGTAAATAGTGCTATTGATTTTAGATCTTCCGAATCTGAAGGGAAATATCAGACTCTCCATATTGGAAATGGGAACGGCACAGTTTATGAGGCACAGGGTGATGCTGTAATTCATTTCAATGCACGTTTGAATCCCCATGATCCGAGTGATCAACAAGTCACTGATCGACTTGTCGTTCATGGTGATGTTTCTGGAAAAACAAAAATACATGTACGAGGTGATGCGGGCAATGTAGGAGTTGTTAAAGCGAATGGAAAGATTGCTCATAGTGTTTCAGTTATTCAGGTCTATGGTCAAGCGAAGAAAGACTCTTTCCAACTCGATGGCAATTATGTTGCACTGAGCAACTCACCTTACAAATACACTCTTCGTGCTTATGCTCCAAAAGCGACTTCGAAACAGGAGCATGTTCAGCAGAAGTTTGTTAAGGATGGTGGAGAGTTTTGGAACTTCCGTCTAGAAAATCAGTATGTTAAGTCTATGGGATCTGCTGCCCTTCCTGAACAATTTGTAAGGTCTGTTGTTCCACAGGTTTCAACTTATCTCAGCTTGCCTAATAGCGTATTCCACGCTGGTTTGATGGATATTAGCAATCAAAATAAGCAATTGGAGACGTTGCGGATGACTTCTACAGGAATGGTAGACGTTCGTGAAAATCCTGCTTTATATTTACGCGGCTATGGTGGAAGTTATCGTTATGCTTCAGATCTGTCCGCACTTGAATATGGTTATGACGGCGATCTTAGTTATAATGGTGTAGAGGCAGGTGTTCTGCTGCAAACTATTGAAAATTCTGATAGCGCTATATCCTTTGGTGTTATGGGAACTTATGGAAAACTTTCTCTGCAGCCTTTGAATGTTGAGCAAAGTCAGAAGAGTGCATTTGATAAATGGACTGCTACAGTATATGGTAGCATGCAGCATAATGTTGGCTTCTATGTTGATGGTCTTTTATCCTATGGGCTGTTCAAAGGTGATGTTCTCACCCTTGCACGGGGTAAGACAGCAACATTGAAAGGTAATCCTTTAAGTGTTTCCTTATCTGGTGGTCAGACAATTGCTACAGGATATAAGGGTTTTGTCTTTGATCCGCAGGTTCAGGTTGTGTATCAACATCTCCAGTTTAATAAAGTCCGTGATATCGACAATTTTGATATTGAAATGGGTAACCTTGATCAGTGGGTGGCACGTGTTGGTGGACGCTTAACCAAGACTCCTACAGGCTCTGAAGGCGTGAATGCTGTTGCTTTCTATGGTAAGCTTTATCTTGCTCATGGTTTTGAAGGAAAACAGTCTGTGCATTTCAATGATGCTTTCAAGTTAGGGGCTTTTGGTTCTTCATTAGAGGCTGGGTTAGGCTTTAATGCCAAATTGTTGCCACAGTTCTCTCTGCATGCTGATGTTCTCTATCAACATAAGCTTAATAAGGCTGGTTTTTCTGGAACAAGTTTTTCTGGAGGAATACGTTATCAGTTTTAATATAAGGTACAGTATGTACTTTTTAGAAAAGGCAGCACAATGTGCTGCCTTTTTTCTTTGTAACAACTTGTATTGCTCTTAAAAGCTTTTCATCTTCTTGATTGAGCAAAAAAGACATAGTTTGTTTTATGCATGAGGCGCTTTTCTACGCTAAAGCGAATTTTCTTAAAGTTTATGCTGCTACTGATGCGATAGAGTGCCTCGCTTTTATCGGCTTTTTAAGCGTTCAGCAGTCCAGTATGCGTTAGGTTATCCTTTTTGGTACTGTATTGATATTATCTAATATAATATTTGATGTTTTCTAAAACTCGTTTTTGAGAGTTTGTTTTCCACTGATTTAAATCATTGTTTTATTTATCTCCTTGTGGATTAATTTTTAAAGTTCACAAGGTTTAGTTGTTTTTTTAATTAATTGCACGCACTGATTTTATTTTTTCTTTACACGAAATACAGAATGCATTATACACCTATAAAGTGTGATTGTTAATTATTCTCTTATAGGTAGTTTTAGCGTAGAGCTTCTGCCAAATCTATTGGGGTAATTCATTGCACAGTTCAGATGAGCATGAGGCATGTTCTTTTTGTTACACTTTTCGTGTTTTGAGGTGTGCAATGGGATGTTTTGCAGGTGCTTTTATTTTTAATGAGAGGGGAAGAAAAGTTTCGAGGGAACTATGATTAAAGTTTTTAGAAATCATCTATGTTTGTGTGCTTGTACAACAGCTATCCTCTCTTTGTTCCAAAATGGAAGAGAAGTTTATGCGGCTACAGAGGAGAAGGATAGTAAACCTTATGTTATAAAGGTTATCCCAGTTGTCTCTGCTAATTCTTCTCCTCATCTTAGCGGGAGTAATAAGCATAAGCTTCCTCTTAGTGGAGAGAATGGGGATAATTATTATCCTCCTATTGGCAATAACGATGAGGGTATTCGTGGGGGGAGCGATTATCGTAAGCTGAGTGGAGAGATTGGAGAGATTGGAGAGAATGGGCATAAGAATAATGTAGATAATACGGTTAAAAATGAGGACTCTGATGGAAGAGGTTTGAATCCTGGGTTTTATTACTATAATGGGTTGTATTATATATGCGATAATTGCGGGGAGTCTAAAATTGATAATAAATCTTATAGGATTACAAATAAGAACGTTTCCAACTATCCTGATGATCCTACTGCTATAACGGTGAAAGGAATAGGCACAAGGATTAGTGGGGAGGATGTAACGGTTCGTAGTCAAGTTGCTGATAAAACTTTTCTAGTGGGTGTGCATGTATTAGAGAGCGGTAAGATTGTTTTGGAAGATCCGATTATCAAAAATACAGTTATAGCCCTTCGTGCGAGTGATGGCGTGATTGAGGTAAAAAATGGAAAGATTAAGGAAAGTCATGAGGGTGTTGATGCAGCAGAGAACTCGTTTGTTCTTTTAGAAGATACAGAAATTAAGACCGCTAATGGGAATGCGAGTCTTTTAAGTTATGATCATTCAGAAATTTGGATGTCAGGTGGATCAGTTGATTTTATGAACAGCCATGGGGTTTCTTCGACGTTAGGTGGAAAAGTAAATCTCGAGAATGTTGAAATTACTGGGAAGGCGGACAAAGGCAAGGATCATGCGGTTGTGCATATGGATTCAGGGGCAGCTGTTAATTTAGAGGGTACGACTATTCGTGCTATGGATGTCCATGGCATATTATTAGAAAATACAGTCAATTCTATTCCTCTGCAGGAAGTTAAAGATTTATCAAATGAAGATTCTGATTCAAAGATTCCTGTGACTGAAGTTAATATGAAATCCTCTTCTGTTACTGTAAAGGGTAAGGGATCTTATGGTATCTACTTGCGGGGAGAGAAGCCATGGAGTGAAGGTGGGGATAAAAAAGAAGAAATTTCATCAGAGGAAGAAAAAGCTTTACCACGATTAGAAGTTGTTAATTTGGATAAAACAGAGTTTTCTGTTTTAGACGATGCGGCTCTTTATGGTAGAAACATTATTTCTGGTGCGGTGGGGTTGGTGCACAGCACTCTTCGTTCAGGGAATTTTTTATTAAAAGCTGAGGAAGGTGCTTCTATAACAGTTTTGGCTGATGCTTCTACTCTTGAAGGTCGCACACATGTTGATAAAAATTCTAATGCCGAACTTTATTTGGGAGGCCGTTCTAAATGGATTTTACAACAACCGTTGAAAAAAGATCAACATGAGGCTGCCCATGATTCTTCTATTTCACTCGTTAGTCTTATGGGTGAGAGCTCTATTAATTTTAAAAGACATGAATCTTCTTCTGCTGATGATTATCAAACCCTTCGTATTGGAAAGGGAAAGGGTGAAGTTTATAGAGCACGGGACGGTGCCTCTATTTCCCTTAATACATACTTGAATAGTGGTGGTGCTCTTGATCATCAAAAGACTGACCGTGTTTTAATTCATGGTGATGTTTCGGGAAAAACAAAGCTCCAGGTGCATGGAGTTTCAGGAAGTCCAGGAGGATACACGGGAAAGGGAGGAAATGATGAAGGTATTTCAGTCATTCAGGTTTCTGGACAAGCAGAGCAAGATTCTTTTCAGTTGGAAGGTGGTTATGTAGCATTAGATAAATTACCTTATCAGTATAAGCTTTATAGTTATGGTCCAGGGTCTCATTTAGGAAAAGCAAACATGGATCAAAGATTAGTTGAAGGGAACGGAGAATTTTGGGATTTTCGCCTTGAAAGTAGATCTATAGATTCTGATGTTAAACCTAAACCAGATCCTGCTCCGAAGCCTTTTCCTGACCCAATTCCAGGACCAGAACCTTCTCCGGAGCCTCATCCTAAGCCGGGAGTTAAGGCTGTTGTTCCGCAGGTTCCGACTTATCTCCTTTTGCCTAATGCCTTACGCCATATTGGTTTGATGAATGTGAGCAATCAAAATAAGCGATTAGAAGCTTTACGAATTTCTTCTGGGGGCTTATTAGAAAGTCGTGAAAATCCTTTCTTTTTTGTGAGCGGTTATGGCGGCAATCATCGTTATACTTCAAATCTTTCCGCGCTTGAATATGGTTATGGCGGCGAGCTTGATTATAATGCCATAGAGGCAGGCGTTTTGCTGAAAGCAATCGAAAATATGTATGGTTCCACTTCTTTTGGAATTATCGGGGCTTACGAGAGATTCTCTTTGCAACCTTTGAATGTTGAGCAGAGTCAAAAAAGTACATTTGATAAATGGTCAGTTACAGCATACGGTGGTATGCAGCATGATGCGGGTTTTTACGTTGATGGTCTTGTGTCTTACGGTTTGTTTAAAGGTGATGTTCTAACAACTGCACGTGGCAAGACGGCAACATTAAAGGGAAATCCTTTAAGTGCTTCATTGACTGCTGGTAAAACGTTTATGGTGGGGGAGAACGGTTTCGTTTTTGATCCGCAAGTTCAAGTTGTTTATCAATACCTTCAATTTAATAAAGTGCCTGATGTGGATGGCTTTGATATTGAGCTGGGAAAGCTTCATCAGTGGATAGGGCGTGTTGGAGGGCGTTTAACAAAGAGGCTGCTCGCAACTGATAAGGCTCAAGTTGTTTCTTTCTATGGCAAGCTTCATCTTGCTCACGGTTTTGAAGGAAAACAATTTGTGCATTTTAAAGATGCTTTTCAGCTAGGCTCTTTTGGTTCTTCGTTAGAAACTGGATTAGGTTTTAATGCCCAATTGTCTCAAAACTTTGCGCTTTACGGCGATTTGGTTTATCAGCACAAGCTAACGAAAGCTGGTTTTTCTGGAACTAGTTTCTCTGGTGGTTTGCGTTATCATTTCTAGAGTTGTTGCTGTTTCTGTTTAATCTTTGAAAAAGCCACAAGTTATACTTGTGGCTTTTTCTCATTCTCTATTCATTTTGTGTTATGGTATTTTTACGAGAGTGTGACTTCGCATATTTTTGATATGCTTTTGGGTTGGACTTCTTTCATTTTTTTGAAAAGTTTGAAGAGTTTGTACGTTATGGTTTCAAAACGCGTATTTCAGAGTGATTATTATATTATTTATTATATGCCGATTGATAAAGATATTTTTTAATTCAGGATGCTGAAATATTTTTAATGCTCTTATGATGAACCTATAAAAAGCATTCCGTTGCATATTATGTAAGATTGGCAAGTGGATAATCGTCTAAGAAAGGAGTCAATATAATTTTGAAAATTACCTTAGGAGGAGAAAATTTACAATATTAGAAATTGGCAAAGGAAAAGAAGATACTCAAGCGCAATGAGGGCTATATCTGATGAACTTTATATTATATCCGCTGTTGTTGTGAAATGGGGATGGAAAAAATGAGAGTTATCTGAGAAAACTGATGAATGAGAAATATAATGACATATTGTTTTTGGAAAATGTGTTTTCTTTAAATGCATAAATAAAAAGATAAAGTCATGTGTCATCTTCACTTTTTAAAATATGGCTCTGAATGTTTTTGAATATTGTCAAGTTGAATTAAAAGGAGATAGTAAAAATAGGAACTGATTTTTAAACGTTCCTACTTTTTATTAGGCTATCTTACCATGAAGATGTCTAAAAAGGTATATGTAAACTCTTGTTTTCAATTTTGGCATATGTTTTGTCTGCTTACAAAGTACATATTGTTTCAATATAACATCTCTATCGTAAGGATGTTTACTATGTCCGTTCTGGGGGGATTAGACAGTAGTTAAAGTAGGCGTTTTTAACGCATCTCAACCGATTAAGGCTATTTTGGAATAACAACTTTGAAGGTGATTTTTCTGTCGTTCTTCAGTTATATTTTTGCAAATTCTTTGTAAAAGCGACAGATTTAGATTGTATTTTTGAGTAATTTTTTAATTTCATATTTACATAAAATACAAAAAATATTAATAAACTTCCTGTATTTAAATCAAAACGTATTAAATTTTGATGCGTTATGCGTTGCTCTGTGGTGGGGCGGAATTATGGTGTAATTATGGTAAATATATTTAAAAATCGTTTCTCCTTATGTACTTTTACAACAGCATTTCTTTTTTTTGCACACAATGTTGATGTTTTTGCAAACAGTGCTGAATCTCAAGGTTCCTCTGGAAAAAAGCAGTCTTCATGTGATCAGAACGCAGCATTTTATCAGTGTTCTGATGGTGGAGAGCACGCAATTAATAATAAAGTTTATTCACTAACGGATAAAAATATTAATGGTGTTTATGGAGCCATAGAGGCGTCTAAGAAAGGTACAATTATTGGAGGCAAGAATATAACTGTTAAGGGTATTTTGGATGAAAAGAATAATTCGGAAAAGATTTCTTGGAAATATGGAGTAAAGGCATCAGAACAGGCAGGAGTCTCTCTGAGTGTTTCCAATTTGAGTGGCGTTTTAGTGGGGGTGGAAGCTCAAGGTGGTTTCATCGTAATGTCTGGTGGATCAATTGATGCAATCAAAGTGGGGGCTGTTGCAGAAGGAAAATCTCAAAGTAGAGTTGATTTAACGAATACGCAAATTAGCCTAGGGAGTGTTGGGGTTAAAGCAGGAGAAAAAGGGTATTTTATTTTAGAGGGTGTTTCTATTACCGGCAAGGGTAGTACTGGCAAGGATGATCAAGGGCTGAATACAGGCCGTCAGGCAGCTTTTCACATATCTGAAAACGGTTATATTGAGTTTATGAAAGGTTCTGTTGATGTTACTGATGCTCATGGGCTTTTATTGCAGGGAAATAAAGGTTCTCAGATTAATATTGGAGATTCCAATATTACAGTGAAAGGTAATGCATTTTATGGTATGCATTTTGAAGGTAAGGCAGAATCAGAAGGCTCGTCAGAGGGGGAATCATTGCGCGTTGATTTGAGAAAAACGCGTTTTTTAGTTCCAGATAGTATAGCTCTTTATAGCAGTCAATCTGGAAAGTCTAAAATATTTTTAAAGGAAACAAAGCTTTTTGGAGATTTGTTGCTGAAGGCTGATCGTCACTCTTCTATAGAGGTTGTTGCTGATGCTTCTGCACTTGTCGGTCAAACTCAGGTTGATAACAGTTCTAAAGTCGATCTTATCTTGGGAAATAATTCACAGTGGGCTTTATTGCAACCAAGACAGAAAAAATTACAAGATCCTAATTATAGAGGCGTTTCATTTATTTCATCGGTAAGGCTTTCTAATAGTTCTATTACTTTTGAAAAAACAAAGTCCAGTACTGATCATGCATATCAAACGCTTTATATTGGAAAAGGAACAGGTATTGTTTATCAGGCTTTTGGTGATGCTTGGATTCATTTGAATGCACGTTTAAATCCTAGTGATACAAGTGATCATCAAGTAACGGATCGGCTTCTCATTCATGGTGACGTTAAGGGAAAAACCATAGTCCATATACAAGGGGTTGCGGGAGGTTTAGAAGAAAAAAATAAAAAAGCGCATAGTGTTTCAATTATTCAAGTTTATGGAGATGCATCGTATGACTCTTTTCAACTGAATGGACAGTATGTTGCCTTAGAGGGGGCCCCTTATAAATATGTACTTCGTTCTTATGGTCCAAGTGCTACTGGAGAGGAGGAGCATGTTAAACAGAGGTTTGCTTTGAATGGAGGCGCATTTTGGAATTTTCGTTTAGAAAATGAATATGTTCAAACATCTGATGTTTCTAAAAGTACTCCTATGGTTTCTAAACGTACACCTCCTGCACATGCTTCTTTTGAGGATATTGTTCCAGAATCTTCTGCGGATGTTGTTCCAGAATCTTCTGTGGATGTTGTTCCAGCGTCTTCTGGTGATGTTGTTCCGGTGTCTTCTGCGGGTGTTGTGCCAGCGTCTTCTGTGGATGTTGTTTCAGCATCTTCTGCGGATAGTCTTTCTAAAATTAAAAATGTTCCCTCATCTGGACGAGGTGTAAGATCTGTTGTTCCTCAGCTACCAACTTATCTCCTTTTGCCCAATAGTTTGTTCCATGTAGGTTTGATAGATATTAGCAATCAAAACAAGCAGCTGGAGACAGTACGGACTAATCTTAGTGGAATGTTGGAAATTCGTGAAAATCCTGCTTCATTTTTGCGTGGCTATGGTGGGAGTTATCGTTATGTTTCAGATTTATCTGCGCTTGAATATGGTTATGGAGGGGATCTAGGGTACTATGCGCTAGAGACAGGTGTTTTGCTACAAACTGTTGAAAATGTTGACAGTACTATATCCTTTGGGGTTATGGGGTCTTATGGAAAGCTTTCTTTACAGCCTCAAGATGTTGCACAAAGCCAAAAAAGTACATTTGATAAATGGACTGCTACAGTATATGGCAGTATGCAGCATGATGCAGGATTCTATGTTGATGGTCTTTTATCCTATGGTCTGTTTAAGGGAGATGTTCTGACAACTGCTCGGGGTAAGACTGCAACATTGAAGGGTAACCCTTTAAGTGTTTCCTTGATGGGTGGTCAGAAAATTGCCACAGGATATGAAGGTGTTGTTTTTGATCCACAGGTTCAGGTTGTTTATCAACATCTTCAATTTAATGCGGCTCGTGATATTGATAATTTTAATATTGAGATGGATAAACTTGATCAATTGGTGGTGCGTATGGGGGGGCGTTTGATGAAGACTCTGACTGCGTCTGAAAAAGATCGTGATGTTTCTTTCTATGGAAAGCTTCATTTTTCCCATGATTTTAGCAAAGAAAGAGCTGTGCGCTTTAAAGATTCTTTCCAGTTAGGGGCTTTTGGTTCTTCTCTAGAGGCTGGATTAGGTCTTAATGCTCGCTTGTCTCAAAAAGTTGCGCTTCATGGCGACTTGGTTTATCAGCATAAATTGAGCAAAGGTGGTTTTTCTGGGATCAGTTTTTCTGGTGGGTTGCGCTATCGTTTTTAGGATGATCATCTTGGGGTAAGTTGTTTAAAAAGCCACAAGCATAGCTTGTGGTTTTTTATTATTTGTTTGCAACTTTTAAAATAAGCTTTTTTAAAAAATGTTTTTTGCATGAGCAAGTTTGTTTCTTTTTAGAAACGAGATAAGGCTTTCTAGTTTGCAGTTCTTGCTTCTTATGTTGTTTTTCTTCCTTTAGTGTATTTTTATTAAATTCTCTTGAAATCACCGCTTTGGGGTGGATTTTTTATTTTTATCTATATTTTTACGTGTTTTTATAAATAACACAATTTTAAATTGTAATATTTTGGGATTCTGGCTTTACATAAAACATTTAGTGGATATATAAAATACAAAACGTATTTTAAATTATCGCGCGTAACCAAAGTTATTAAACAGAACGCGTATTTTTTTGTTTTTAGAGAAGGGGAAGAAAGTTTGTAGAAAATTATGCTTAAAAATCATCTCTCTTTATGTCGTTTTACAACGGTTATTTTTTTCTTTGTATACAATGCTGATGCAGGTGAGATTCCTGCTGAGAAGAAGCCATATTCATGTAACGAAAGTGCCTCATTTTATCGCTGTAATGATGGTCAACCGCATGAAATTTCCCAGAAAACTTATCGACTTACGGGTGAAAGTTCTGATGCTGCCATAGAGGCATCAGGGGAAGATACAGTCATTGAGGGAGAGGCTATAATCATTAACGGTGTTTCGAATGCAAATGGCTATTCAGGAGCAAATGCTTGGACAACAGCTGTAAAGTCCTCAAATGGGGGAGGCGTTGCTCTATTTTATTCCATGTTAAACGATGTGTCGATAGGGGCCGATGTTAATGATGAGGGCGCTTTTGAGATGCAGGATGGGGTGATTAAAGCAACCAGAATGGGGATCAGTGTTGCTGGTAAAGGGTCGTTTGTTGCTTTGACCAAGACAGAGATTAAGACATCTTCTGATGCGATAGGTCTTTTGAGTTATAATGGTGCAAAAATTTATATGAAAGGAGGGAAAATTAACTTTGCTGATGGTATTGGTGTTCAAACAGGAGGAGAAGGAGAAATTAATTTAGATGGTGTTTCTATTACTGGGAGGGGGAAACAGGGGACAAATACAGATAATCATCGTGAAGCTTCTGCTTTTAGTATGCTTCAGGGGAAAGGCTCTCTTAATTTCCAGAAGGGAAACGTTAATGTTAGCAATGCTCATGGCATTATATTGCAGGGGAATGATAATAATGATGCTCATATCAAATATTCCAATATTTTTGTGAGAGGCAATGCATTTAATAGCATGCGCTTTTTTTGGGAAGCTGTCTTCAATGATAAAAAAACAATTATACCTGGAAAAGGGTCTGTCCATTTGACAAAGACAACTGTTATGGCTCTAGAAAGTACAGCTATTTATAGCCGCCAATTTGAAACTTCTGTTAAACTCTCACAACATTCAAAAATTTCTGGTGATTCACTCCTGAAAGCTGTTGAGCGTTCCAATGTAAAGATTGAGGCTGATACTTCTACCCTTGTAGGAGGCGCACATGTTGATGAAAGTTCTACAGCTAAGATAGAGTTAAAAAATGGTTCAAAGTGGATTTTATCGCGACCAAAAGTTGACAAATTGCACAACTCTGATGCTTCTAGTTCTAAGTTAGGGGACTATTCCTTCATTTCATCGGTCAATCTTACGGATAGTTCTCTTGTTTTTGAAGAACTAAAATCCAAAACGACAGATGGTTATCAGACACTTCTTATCGGAAAAGGGGCAGGGACTGTCTATCGTGCACAAGGCGATGCGCGTCTTTATCTTAATACATATTTGGATAAAGGAGGAGCTCTGCAAGAGCAAAAAACGGATAGGCTTTTAATCAATGGTGATCTTGAAGGAAAAACGACAGTCCATGTGTATAGTGTTCCTGGAAGCTCAGGGGCATTGACGGGAGATGGTGGTAATGATCAGGGGATTTCCATTATTCAGGTTTATGGAAAAGCCGCTGAAGATTCTTTTCAGTTAAATGGGGGGTATGCCACACTTGAAGCCTCTCCCTATCAGTATCATCTTAAGAGTTATGGTCCAAGCTCTGCTTTAGGGGCGGCAGATTCCAATCAAAGAGTGCTTAAAAATACTGGAACATTTTGGGATTTTCGCCTCGAAAGTCAATTTGTTGATTCTACTTCTCTCGATACCACTAAAGTTTTTCCTGTTCTTGATTTGGTTGTCCCTCCTTCTTCTGATGATATTCCTTCTTTTCCTAAAATTCATCCTAATATGACTGGAGGTGAGGATGGTTCTATTGATTCTAATTCGAGGCAAAAACCTCAGGAGCCAAGTCTTTCTTCTCCTGTAGATTCTCCTGATAGGGACTTTCATCTTACTACCACACCTAATGTACCTGATGTTGTTGTGCTTGAGATCCCCAATCCTCCTTCCTCTCTTGCACCTGTTGTTCCCGCTATTGCTGAATCTAAACCAGTTGTACCACCTGCATCTGGTTCATCTGTTCCGCCGCCTGTTTCTCGCCCCACTTCTGTTGTTGCCCCAGTTGCGTCTGGTTCACCTGTTCCGCCGCCTGTTTCTCGCCCCACTTCTGTTGTTGCTCCAGTTGCGTCTGGTTCACCTGTTCCGCCATCTGTTTTTGAGCCTTCTTCTCATTTTGAACCAAATGTGAGAGTCATTGTTCCACAGGTTCTGACTTATATTCTTGTGCCAAATACCTTATTTTATGCTGGATTGATGGATATCAGTAATCAAAACAAGCAGTTGCAAGCGCTGCGAACTGTTTCTGGTCGGTTGTTGAAAAATGATGAAAATTCCGCTTTGTTTTTGCGCGGTTACGGTGGACATCATCATTATACTTCAAATTTATCTGCACTTAAATATGGTGATTATGGCGGTGAGCTTGATTATAATGCACTAGAGGCAAGTATTTTACTCAAGAAAATCGAAAGTGCATATAGTACGACATCCTTTGGAATTATGGGAAATTATGGCAAGCTTTCTTTGCAGCCTCGAAAGATTAAACAAAGTCAAGAAAGTATATTTGATAAATGGACAATCACAGCATATGGAAGCATGCAGCATGATACGGGTCTTTATATGGATGGTCTCTTCTCTTATGGTTTGTTTAATGGAAATGTTCTCACACTTGAGCGAGGTAAAACGGCTGCATTGAGAGGTAAGCCCCTAAGTGTTTCCTTAACTGCTGGTAAAACGTTTATGATAGGCAGCCGATATTTTGTTTTTGAACCACAGGTTCAGTTTGTTTATCAAAATCTCCAGTTTCATAAGACTCGTGATATTGATAATTTTAATATTGATATGCGAAGCCCGGATCATTGGGGGATGCGTGTTGGTGGGTATTTAACGAAGACACTTACATTTACTAAAGATGCACATGTTCTTTCATTCTATGGTAAGCTTCATTTCATTCGTAGTTTTGATGATAAACAATTTGTGTATTTTAAAGATGCCTTCCAGCTTGGTTCTTTTGGGTCTTCTTTAGAAGCTGGATTTGGTGTTTTTTCGCAACTATCTCCAAAAATTATTTTTCATAGTGATCTGATTTATCAGCATAAATTTACGAATTCTGGCTTTTCTGGAACGCATTTTTCTGGTGGATTAAGCTATCATTTTTAATTGTATTTTTTTAATACATCCTTTGTTAAAATTATAAGCACAAAACATGGTTTTATTGTATTGTTTTTCTGATTTTTGATTTTCATATATAATATAAAGCAAATTATGTGGACGACATGTAATAAGAATAATTAGTGCATGAACCAGATCTGTCTTTTCGGTTTTTTATAAAGATAAAATAAAGAAAGTTTAGACTAAATTATGATTAAAGTATTAAAATGCCATGTGTGTGTGTGTGTTCTCTTACGACCTCTATTTTTTTCTTCGCGTACAATATAGATGCGAGTGCAGAAGATTATAAACCTTCATATAATTCTTTTTTTTAATCGTATTCGTGTGATACAGTTGATGCTGCTCGTACTTTTGAAAGTCGTGATAAGTTATATATGAGTGGATTGGATAAGAGAACTACAGATGTTATTTTTACAATACAATCTCATAACATAGTTATTAAGCCGGAAAAAAGTAAAGGGGAAAAAGGCGTTTCAGGAACTGGTTGAATTTTAGAATTAAATAGATCTGAGAAGATTACATCAGCAGTGATTGTGTCAAAAGATAATAAAACTTCTTTTAAAAAGAGTTTTATTATAGGGAATGGCGAAAAGAAAAGTGATAGAAATACCACGTTACCTCAATCTGTGGTTGGCGTGAAGCAGGGCGGTTTTTTTCCTTTGATGAAGGTAAGATTCAGGTTTCTGATGTTCATGGTATAGCGGTTGAAAGTGCCGATCCTGTTTTTAAGGAAAGATCATATGAGTTGCAGGATGGTCTTATGTCTGGGATTTTTTTTGAAAACACAGAGATCCTTATTAAAGGACAAGGGGTTCACGGTTTGCATTTTAGAAGAGCTCCTTCGCAATATGAATATCAAGAGGGAGAGCTTCTTACAAGTTTAGGTGAATTTTGGTTTAAAAAGACTGCTCTTCATATTCCCTATGGTAGGGCTATTTATAGTAACGATGCTAGGAGGTCTCCTTATATTACGATATTAGAGGATTCGCGTATTTTTGCTGATCGGTTATTAGATGTCAAAAATAATTCATTTGTCGCGCTTGATGCCTATGCGTCTTTTCTTGCAGGAGGAGCACATATTGAGAAAGGTTCTTATGGTAGTGTTGCGTTATTCAATCGATCTCAATGGACTGTAAGAGCAAATAAAAATGCGCTTAAAAATAATCATAAAAAAGTTCTATATTTTGTAGATTCATTTCTTTCATTGGTAAGGCTTATTGATAGTTCTATTTTTTTCAGAAAACCAAGAAATGATTTTTTTAGACACTTCGTATTAGGAGATTGGATGATGATCGTGGTTTAGATTATGCTTACGTTGCAGGGGGGACGCACGTTTATATGTTAGTGCACATCTTGCTGCAAATGGTAAAAGCAAGGGAATAAAAGCTGATAAACTTCTTAATCTATGGTGATGTTTATGGAAAAACTAAGGTGCATATTGTCGATGTTTTAGTGGCTTCAAAAAAAATAAAGAACCATAGCAAAGGTAAGCAAAAAGACGATAAAAAGATAGCCTCAGTGTTTCAATTGTTCAGGTTTATGGAAAGGCTGCGGAGGATGCCTTTAAACTGGCAACAGATTATGTTGCTTTAAGAGGAGCGCCTTATCGATATAGTGTTTTCGTGCTAATGGTCCAAATTCTTCTTATAGATAGGTAAAAGGTGGGAATGAATCCGTTAAAGAGAAAAATATTGAGTATAATGGAAATTTTGGAATTATCGACTTGAAGTTGAATATGTTCAGAAACTTTCTCATCTGCGTCATATTCGGTTGGAAAATGATGTGTCTCGTTCTTTAAGCACTTATACTCATCATAATAATGTTTTCGCTGATCATGATGCTTTTGTTCTTTATTCTGAAGAGGGTGTTAAAGCGGTGGTCCCGCAAGTTTCAACATATCTGTCGATGCCCCATGCTTTGTTTCATGTTGGTTTGATGGATATGAACAATTACAACAAACAGCTGGAAACATTGCGTATCGCTGCTGCGGCTTTAGGGGAAAATGGTAAAAAAATCCTGCACTTTTTGCGCGAGGTTACGGTGGAAGTTATCATTATGTTTCTGACCACCTGAGCTTCAATATGGCTATGGCGGAAATTTGAATTATAACGCTATAGAGGCAAGTGTCTTGCTCAATGCGATTGAGGATATACATCACACTTTGAGCTTTGGAATAATGGGGAATGATGGAAAAAATTCTCTAAAACCTCAAGATATTGAAGAAAGCAAAAAAGTACATTTGATAAATGGTCTATTACAGCATATAGCAGTATGCAGCATGACACAGGCTTTTATATAGATGTCCTTTTTTCCTATGGTTTATTTAAGGGGGATATTCTCACGAAAGCAAGAGGCAAGACAACAACATTGAAGAGGAACACCTTTGAGTGCTTCATTGATTGCGGGTAAGTCATTTATGACAGGACATAAAGGGGATAGTTCGTTTCTGCCTTTCTCTATTTTTTCATAAGCCTTTTTTTCATGACCCAAGTTCATGTCGTTAATTTAAATGTGTTCAGATTCTTCTGAACACTCATATTTGTTACAATTACAATTATAGTTAGGGGTTATTTTTGATCCGCAGGTTTAGGTTATTTATCAAAAGGTGCGGTTATAAGGCGTCTGATATTGATGGTTTTGATATTGAAATGGAAAACTTGATTTGTGGGTGATGCGTGTTGGTGGGTCTTTAAGAAAGATGCTTTCTGTCTCTGAAGAGGGCATTGTTGTTTCTTTCAATGGCAAGCTTCATCTTGCCAATAGTTTTGGAGGAAAACAACGTGTACAATTTGGAGATGAATTCCAATGAGGGGCTTTTGGTTTTTCTCTAGAAACTGGAGTTGGGTTGAATACTCTGTTGTCCTCACATTTTGCATTGCATGGAGATGTAACTTATCAACATCGTCTTAGCAAATTAGCAAAGCTGGTTTTTCAGAAACCATTTTTTCAGGCGGTTTACACTATCATTTCTAGCTATACATAAACTATATAGTAACTTATATATAAGTATATATTGTTATATTAAGTATTAAAAGTAGCTCTTTAGTTTTATATTTATTGTATTTTAAGAATTCTGTTAGTTTAAATATAGATATTATTCTTAAATGAATAAAAATAGGGGAATAGGAGTCGGGAAGAGTTATGTTTTATGTATTTAAAAGACATGTGTTTTTGTGTAACTTTACAACAGCTATTCTTTATTTTTTTCAGGTTACTTATGTTAGTGCTGCAGGATCTTCAAGTGATGCAGGAGAGGCATTTTATAAATGCGATGATAGAAAAACACACTTTCTCGCAGATAAAGTTTATTACTTAAAAAATTCTCAGGAGGCTGCGCCTATTGCAGCTATATATGTAGAAAAAGCTGGCACTGTTGTTAATGCCTCTCAGATAACAGTTTATGGCGATAATTCAGATAAAATATCTGCCTATGGGGCGTATGTAAGAAATGGTGGAAAACTTAATCTAACAGCTGCAGATTTTAAGGACATACCTGCTCTTCGTGCTCAAAATGCAGTTATTAGCATGACAGTAGGGGAAATTAAGGGGGCTTCACATGCTATTTATGCATGGGGGAAAGAAACGGATATTTCTTTAGTGAGTGTGAATATCGATATTGAACCAGATAATTTGAAGGTAAAAGGGATCGGTATTATGAGTGGTTTTGATGCAATGGTTAGAATGTCAGAAGGTACCGTTAATTTTAATCAGATTGGCTCATTTTCAACTCGGTTTGGGGGGGGCTATATTCTTGATACTATGTGTATTACGGGGCAAGGAAGGAGGGAGGAAGCTAGAACAGATGGTGATGGCGCTATGGGGGTATTGCCTGAAGCTTTTGAGGTTTTTCAAGGGGGTGATGTTCATTTGAAAAAAAATGTTATTCATCTTAACAATATGCATGGATTCTTGATTAAAAATTTTTCAGGTTATGTAGACGATAATGGCAAATTAATTCAAAAGTATGTTTCGCCAGATGGCTTTAAGAATACAAATATTAAGATAGAAAAAAATAATATTTTTGTGAAAGGGGATGGAGTACATGGTTTGTATTTTAATGTTTTAGCTCCAGAAGAGCTTGCTAAGATGATTAGGCAACGAGATGATGAAAAAGTTTTAGAAATCCAAAAAGTTCTCACGGGGAAGGCATTTGTTTATTTATCACAGACAAATATGACAGTTCCAGATGGTATTGCGATTTATGCGAAGGGGAATAGAGGCTATGGGGCTGAAGGTATTCTTGAATTATCTGATGAAACAAAGATTTCTGGTGATTTGTTGCTAAAAGCTAAAAATAACTCTTCTCTATTGGTGAAAGCAAGTGCTTCTTCTCTTACAGGAGGTACGCGTGTTGACGATAAATCAACTGTTGATTTAGAGTTAACCCACTATTCAACATGGTATCTTACTAAAAGTAAATACAACGGTTTACGGGAATCTGTTTCATCACTTTCTTCTCTAAGTCTTTCCAATAGTACACTGATCTTTAATGATGAAGATATATCGAATGGTTATCAAACGCTACGCATTGGAAAAAGGGCGGATATAGACGCAGGAGATAGAATTCTCGCATCAAAAGATAAAAAAGTCTACAGTGCTGAGGGAAATGCTCAGATTAAGTTGAGTGTATTTTTGAGTGATGAGGGTTTGTTTGATCCCCAAAAAACCGATCGTATATTGATTTCTGGTGATGTCTCGGGAACGACATTCATTCATGTGCGAAATTTTCCGAAAGCTGCAAATAAAGAAGTCTATGATGGAAGAGATCAAAGCATTTCACTTATTCAAGTTGCTGGAACAGCGCAGGCAGGTTCTTTTCAACTCGCCAATGGTTATGATAGTTATACTACAGTGAAAGGCTTTCCTTATCAATATCGTATTCGTGGTTATGGTCCGAATTCGCCTTTTGGAAAAGCGGATATTAAGCAAAGATTAGTGGAAGGTGAGGGGGATTTTTGGGATTTCCGTCTTGAAGGTATCTATATTTCTTCTAGAATAGGTACTTATAATGGTCCACTTATTAAACCGGCTTCGTTTTCATTATCTCGTCCTTTAGATTCTCCGCCTCCCAATCCACTTCCTACGTCATTGACATCTGCCACAGCTTCTTCTTCTACATCTTCTGATCCTGTTGATCTTCCCCCTCCGCCCCCCAATCCACTTCCTACGTCATTGACATCTGCCACAGCTTCTTCTTCTACATCTTCTGATCCTGTTGATCTTCCACCTTCTCCCCCCGATCCACTTCCTACCTTGTTGATGTCTGACTCGCCTTCTGTTTCGGCATCTCCTTCATCTGCAGATTCTGTTTCTCCTGCTCCTATTGAACCAAAGCCTTCTACATCTTCTGATCCTGTTGATCCTTCGTCTAATCTTCCTGTGTCGCTTAATGTTCAGTCTAATCTCCAAATTAGAGCTGTTGTTCCTCAATTGCCAACTTATCTTCTTTTGCCAAATACCTTATTTCATGCTGGTTTAGTGGATATGATCACGCAAAATAAGAAGGTAGAGACAATGCGGAATGCTTTTCATTCCTCTTGGAAGGATGATGAAAAGACAGCCTTTTTTCTGCATGCTTATGGTGGTAGTCATCATTATGCTTCCAATTTATCTGCTTTTGAATATGGCTATAACGCTGAGCTGAATTATAGTGCACTCGAAGCAGGTGTTTTGTTAAACGAGATTGAGAGTTTATACAGTCGTACATTCTTTGGGGCTTTGGGGAACTATGGAAATCTTTTTCTAAACCCACAGGATGTTGAACAGAGCAAAAAGAGTCCATTTGATAAATGGTCTGTTGGAGCCTATGGAAGTTTACAGCATGATACGGGTTTTTATATCGATGGAGTATTATCG
>NZ_JBHIMY010000131.1:0-540 GCF_042194535.1 Bartonella sp. CR84HXZ
GGCGTTCCGAATAAGATGACGCGCATTTTAAAAGAAGCAGTGGTTAAGGCTGCTGAGAATGCTGGGAATAAAATTGGTAATGATGGTTTGATTTCTTATTTGGAAAAGCAGGCTATGGAATGTCCAGCGGCTTATTTAGCGTTGCTTGGTAAGGTGTTGCCTTTACAGGTGACTGGGGAAGATGGGGGAGCCGTTAAGGTGATAACGCGTGTAGAAATCGCGCCTTTGGTCAATGACGACACGACAGATTAATATTGTACCAAAGCTTATACCGATTTTTACAGGTACGGCTTTGGTGCGTGCGGCTTGGGGAGGGAGAGGGTCTGGAAAGACAAGATCATTTGCATTGATGGCGGCTTTAAAAGGCTATCAATTTGGTATGCAAGGGATATCGGGCACTATTCTTTGTGCACGTCAGTTTCAGAATTCTTTGGCAGAAAGTTCATTGGAGGAAATTAAACGTGCCATTGAAGCGCATGACTTTTTAAAGGACTATTACAAGGTTGGGGAATCTTCGATTAAGTCAATTGATGGTCGTAT
>NZ_JBHIMY010000132.1:0-533 GCF_042194535.1 Bartonella sp. CR84HXZ
CCAAGAAGGTAATTGTTGGTTCTTTTATAAGAAAGACCTAAATTCAAGGTTGTAAGGGAAACACCATCACGGTAAAGAACCCTGCTTGTACTGGCGTGCAACTCACTGGAATCCCCCGTCGTCTCAATATCGGTAAAATTGCCAGGAATAATGCTTTGATAATTATAAACAGTGCCATTCAATCCAAAGGTCCAATAACCGTACGGAATACTCACACTCGCTGAAATGTTATTGCTATGTCCTTCTTGTTTGCTCCCACCCCAATAATCGGGCTCACTGCGTTGATAGTTAAAATCCCACGCATCATTCATCCCTAAAATATTTTCTACCCTCAAGCCCGCACTATAACGCGCATAACCCGTAGAGGCTTGTCCCATATTGTCATGAGAAACAGTAACCTTGAAAGTTTTATCGGGATGATTGTTAATATTGACAATGGTGCTCCCTTCTTCACGCCCTGGAAGAAGTTCGCTTTGAGCGTGCGCTGAACTCAAACGGTTGATCTGATCAAGCCCCTGTTCAATATCGCGCAT
>NZ_JBHIMY010000133.1:0-533 GCF_042194535.1 Bartonella sp. CR84HXZ
TCTCATAGAAAACAATATCAAAACTTTATGTGATGTTCGTAAAAATCCAATAAGTAGAAAACACGGATTTTCAAAAAGGCAATTAGAGCAAGCTGTAAGCAACATTGATATTGAATATATGCATATGCCTGAACTTGGAATTGCCTCTGAAAAACGAAGAAATTTGAAAACACAAAAAGATTATGACCGCCTTTTTAAAAATTATCGAAATACAACTCTCAAGAATAATTCTTGTGCAATAAACAAATTATATCAAATTTTTTTAAACAAAAAGCGCGTTGCAATCACCTGTTTTGAAGCCAATGTATGCATGTGTCATAGAGGACAACTCGCATTAGCTCTTACTCAATTGCCTGATTGGAAATATGAAATTAAGCACATCTAAAAAATAAACTTACAGATTTTTTACATATGGGGGTGCTTCTCTTCACAAATACCTCCTAGCACCCCCACCCTTTCCTAACAACTTTCAACACAAGCGTGATTCACGCCACACGTGAATTGCATCTCAATGTAAGGAGAAAAGATATGGC
>NZ_JBHIMY010000019.1:0-27842 GCF_042194535.1 Bartonella sp. CR84HXZ
GTTTTGCTATTCGTGAAGGTGGTCGTACTGTTGGTGCCGGTATCGTCTCTAAGATCATTGAATAAATAATGCTTGTTGAGTGCTTTCATTATTGAAGGCACTTTGTATAACAGGGAAATAAAGAGCATGAACAGTCAAAATATTCGCATTCGCTTAAAAGCGTTTGATCATAGAATTCTTGATACGTCGACGCGTGAGATTGTATCGACTGCTAAACGTACCGGTGCAAATGTCCGTGGTCCCATTCCGCTTCCGACGCGGATTGAGAAGTTTACGGTCAATCGTGGACCGCATATCGATAAGAAGAGTCGTGAGCAGTTTGAGATGCGAACACATAAGCGTCTTCTTGATATTGTTGATCCAACGCCGCAAACAGTGGATGCGCTTATGAAGCTCGATCTTTCTGCTGGTGTGGATGTAGAAATTAAGCTCTGAGGTTTGAGGACAGAAGGAACAGACCCGATGCGTTCAGGTGTAATAGCACAGAAGCTGGGCATGACCCGTATTTATAATGATGCTGGTGAGCATGTGCCGGTGACCGTACTTCGTTTGGAGAATTGTCAAGTCGTTGCTCAGCGTACAGTTGAAAAGAATGGTTATACTGCTGTTCAATTAGGTGTAGGCTTTGCTAAGGTTAAGAATACTTCACAAGCTCTTCGTGGACATTTTGCTAAGGCTTCTGTTGAGCCTAAAGCTAAAATAGCAGAGTTTCGTGTAAGTCCCGACAATCTTCTTGATGTTGGTACTGAGATTACGGTGGAACATTTTGTTCCAGGACAAAGAGTTGATGTGACTGGTACCAGTATTGGTAAGGGGTTTGCTGGTGTTATGAAACGGCATAACTTTGGTGGGCATCGTGCTTCCCATGGTAATTCGATTACACATCGTGCTCATGGTTCTACAGGGCAGTGTCAAGATCCTGGTAAAGTTTTTAAAGGTAAAAAAATGGCTGGCCATATGGGGCAAGTGCGTGTAACAACACAGAATATTGAAGTTATTTCCACGGATAGTGAACGTGGTTTAATTTTAGTGCGTGGTGCTGTTTCTGGTTCTAAAGGTTCTTGGATTTTGGTACGGGATGCTGTGAAGAAGCCTCTTCCTGATAATGCTCCAAAGCCTGCTGGTATTCGCCGTCTTGTGAAGGAGAAAACGGAAATGGTTACTCCGGTGACGGAAACCTCTGAAGTTGAGGGAGCCTAATAATGGATCTTGTAATTAAAACTCTTGATGGTAATGAAGCTGGCAAATTAAAGGTTTCTGAAGCTATTTTTGATCTTGTTCCACGTGAGGATATTTTGCAACGTGTTGTTCGTTGGCAGCTTGCACGTCGTCAGCAGGGGAGTCATCAATCCCAAGGTCGTTCTGATGTGTCGCGAACAGGGGCAAAAATGTTTAAGCAAAAAGGAACTGGGCGTGCTCGACATTCATCTGCCCGTGCACCGCAGTTTAGAGGTGGGGGTAAGGCACATGGACCAGTGGTTCGTAGTCATGCGCATGATCTTCCTAAAAAGATTCGTGCTCTTGGGTTACGTCTTGCTTTATCTGCAAAATTAAAAGCAAAAGACTTAATTATTGTGGATGAGTTGACTGTTAAGGATGCGAAAACGAAAATGCTTGTTTCTCATTTTTCTAAGCTTGGATTTAATAACGCTCTCTTGATTGGTGGTAAAGAGATTGATATTAACTTTTTTCGTGCAGTCTCTAATATCCCTAATATTGATATTTTGCCTATTCAGGGAATTAATGTTTATGATATTTTGCGTCGCAGCAAACTTGTTTTATCAAAGGCAGCTGTTGAGGCTCTTGAGGAGCGTTTTAAATGACAGATCTTCGCCATTATGATATAATTATTAGTCCAGTTATTACTGAAAAGTCGACTATGATTTCTGAATATAATCAAGTTGCTTTTAATGTCGCGCCGAAAGCGACGAAGCCTGAGATTAAGGCTGCTATTGAAGCGCTTTTTAGCGTAAAAGTTAAAGCAGTTAACACGATAGTCCGTAAGGGTAAAGTGAAGCGTTTCAAAGGTATAGTTGGTCGGCAAAGTGATGTCAAAAAAGCGATCGTAACTCTGGCCAATGGTCAGACTATCGACGTTTCGACAGGTCTTTAAAGAGGCTCGGAGATAGGAATAATGGCACTTAAGCAATTTAATCCAACGACACCTGGGCAGCGTCAGCTTGTTATTGTGGAACGTTCTTGTCTTTATAAGGGAAAACCTATAAAGATGTTGACTGAAGGTTTGTCTTCAAAGGGTGGACGCAATAATCGCGGTCGTGTTACTGCTCGTTTTCAGGGTGGTGGACATAAACGTAGTTATCGGTTTGTCGACTTTAAGCGTCTTAAACGTGATGTTTCGGCAAAGGTTGAGCGTTTAGAATATGATCCTAACCGTACTGCTTTTATTGCTTTAATTCGCTATGAGGACGGGCAATTGAGTTATATTCTTGCGCCACAGCGTCTTGCGGTTGGTGATTCTGTTATGGCTGGTTTAAATGTGGATGTTAAACCAGGTAATGCTATGCCTCTTGCTAATATGCCCGTAGGTACAATTATTCATAATGTTGAGATGAAGCCAGGAAAAGGGGGGCAGATTGCACGTTCAGCGGGTACTTATGCGCAGTTGGTTGGACGAGATCATGGTATGGCTATTCTTCGTTTAAATTCTGGTGAACAGCGTTTGGTTCCTAGTAGCTGTTTTGCAACTGTTGGTGCTGTTTCAAATCCTGATCATGGGAATATTAATGATGGTAAGGCAGGTCGGTCACGTTGGCGTGGTAAACGTCCACATGTTCGTGGTGTTGCTATGAACCCCGTTGATCATCCGCACGGTGGTGGTGAAGGTCGTACATCGGGGGGGCGCCATCCAGTATCTCCTTGGGGTAAGCCTACGAAAGGTAAGCGTACGCGCTCCAATAAAGCCACTGATAAATTTATTATGCGTACGCGTCATCAACGCAAGAAATGAGAAAGGTAGTCTGAAGTGGTTCGTTCAGTGTGGAAAGGTCCGTTTGTTGACGGCTATCTTCTTGGTAAAGCAGAGAAGGTACGTGCAAGTGGGCGCAATGAAGTTATAAAAATATGGAGTCGTCGCTCTACTATTTTACCGCAATTTGTTGGTTTAACTTTTGGTGTTTACAACGGTAATAAGCATATTCCTGTTTCTGTTTCTGAAGAGATGGTTGGACATAAGTTTGGTGAGTTCGCTCCTACCCGGACTTATTATGGTCATGGTGCCGATAAAAAAGCGAAGAGGAAGTAGTAATGGGAAAAGCTAAAGTTTCGCGCCAGCTTAGAGATAATGAAGCAAGAGCTGTCACGCGGACAATTCGTGTTAGTCCGCAGAAGCTTAATTTAGTTGCTGCAATGATTCGTGGTAAAAGAGTTAATGTAGCACTCGCTGATTTGATGTTTTCACGCAAGCGTATTGCTGCTACTGTGAAAAAAACGCTTGAATCAGCAATTGCAAATGCAGAGAATAACCACGATCTTGATATTGATTCGCTTATTGTGGCGGAAGCTTATGTTGGTAAGTCGATAGTGATGAAGCGCTTTCATGTTCGTGGTCGAGGGCGTGCTAGTAGAATTGAACGTCCATTTTCGCATCTTACTGTTATTGTTCGTGAAGTTACCGAAAAAGTGGAGGCCGCGTAATGGGTCAGAAGATCAATCCAATAGGACTTCGTCTTGGTGTTAATCGGACTTGGGATTCTCGTTGGTATGCTGATAGTGGTGAATATGGGCGCCTTCTTCATGAAGATTTGAAAATTCGTTCATATGTGCTGGAGGAGCTTAAACAGGCGGCTATTTCGAAGGTTGTTATTGAGCGTCCTCATAAGAAGTGTCGTATTACGATTCATTCTGCACGTCCTGGTTTGATTATTGGTAAAAAGGGTGCTGATATCGAAAAGCTTCGTCGTAAGCTCTCAGAAATGACGGATGCTGAAACTTCATTAAACATTGTGGAGATTCGTAAACCGGAGATTGATGCCACGATTATTGCGCAATCAATTGCTCAACAGTTAGAGCGTCGTGTTGCTTTTCGTCGTGCAATGAAGCGTGCTGTTCAGTCTGCTATGCGTCTTGGTGCGGAAGGTATTCGTATCAACTGTTCTGGCCGTCTTGGTGGTGCTGAAATTGCTCGTATGGAATGGTATCGTGAAGGTCGTGTTCCACTTCATACCTTGCGTTCTGATGTTGATTACGGTACAGCAGAAGCTAAGACCGCTTATGGTATTTGTGGTATTAAAGTTTGGGTCTTTAAGGGTGAGATTCTTGAGCATGATCCGATGGCTTCAGAACGTCGTGCTACGGAAGTTGATCAATCTGGTTCTTCATCGAATCGTCGCCGTGAAAATGCTTAGTTTTTGAGATTGAACTAAAATTTGGAGTAGAGAACAATGTTGCAGCCAAAGCGCACAAAGTTCCGTAAACAGTTCAAGGGCCGTATTCACGGTGTTGCGAAGGGTGGTACGGATTTGAATTTCGGTGCCTACGGTTTGAAGGCTGTTGAGCCGGAGCGGATTACTGCTCGTCAAATTGAAGCGGCGCGCCGTGCGATTACGCGTTATATGAAGCGTTCTGGTCGTGTATGGATTCGCATTTTTCCAGATCTTCCGGTTACATCTAAACCGACTGAAGTTCGTATGGGTAAAGGTAAGGGAAGTGTCGATTATTGGGCTGCACGTGTTGCTCCTGGACGCATCATGTTTGAGCTTGATGGCGTTCCTGAGGATGTTGCACGTGAAGCACTAAGATTGGGTGCTGCAAAGTTGCCTATAAAAACGCGTTTCATCCAGCGTATTGCTGAATAATGAGGTTAAGCGATGAAAGCCACAGAATTACGGGCGCAAACGCTCGACCAAATGAAAGATGAATTGGCTAAGTTAAAGAAAGAGCAATTTAATTTGCGTTTTCAAAAAGCAACAGGTCAATTAGAAAAGACTGCGCGTGTTAGACAAGTTCGTCGTGATATTGCGCGTATTAAAACTTTTCTTCGTCAAAAGGTAAGTGAAAGTAAGGTTTAAGGAAATGAGAGATGCCTAAACGCGTTTTGCAGGGTGTTGTTATTAGCGACAAAAGTGATAAGACTGTTGTTGTCAAAGTTGAGCGCCGTTATTCTCATCCGCTTCTTAAGAAGACTGTTCGGCAGTCTAAAAATTATAAAGCGCATGACGAAAACAACCAATTCAAGATTGGGGATCAAGTTTCTATTCAAGAATCTAGACCAATTTCGAAAGATAAATGTTGGATTGTTGTAAAAGACAATGTAGCGTAATGAGTTAAGTTTATTGTTTTAGAATTTAACAGTGTTTTTATCATTGATAAATTTAAAGGCGATGACTTTATCGTTATTTGGCAGGCAAATCCGAGTGTATAAAAGGTACAATCGGATATATGTGTTAAGAGAAGGTGGCCAGTCATGATTCAGATGCAAACAAACCTCGACGTTGCTGATAATTCTGGTGCTCGTCGTGTCATGTGCATCAAGGTGTTAGGCGGTTCAAAGCGGAAATATGCTTCGGTCGGTGACATTATTGTTGTTTCGGTTAAGGATGCTATTCCTCGTGGCCGTGTTAAAAAAGGTGATGTTATGAAAGCTGTTGTGGTTCGTACTGCTAAGGATATTCGTCGCGCAGATGGTAGTGTCATTCGTTTTGATAGTAATGCTGCGGTTTTAGTGGATAATAAAAAAGAGCCGATCGGTACTCGTATCTTTGGACCTGTTCCCCGCGAATTGCGTGGTAGGAATCATATGAAGATCATCTCGCTCGCTCCTGAAGTTCTGTAAGGAGTAAATGTTATGCAGAAGATTCGAAAAGGTGATAAAGTTGTTGTTTTATCCGGTAAGGATAAAGGATGTAGTGGTGAGGTAATTAAGGTTAGTCCAAAAGAGAATAAGGCTTTTGTTCGTGGGATTAATATGATTAAACGTCATCAACGTCAAACGCAGAAGCAAGAAGCTGGAATTATTTCTAAAGAAGCTCCGATTCATCTGTCTAATTTGGCGATTGCTGATCCTAAAGATGGTAAGCCTACACGTGTAGGCTTTCGTATGAATGCAGATGGTAATAAAGTGCGTTTTGCCAAGCGTTCGGGAGAGTTGATTAATGGCTGAGGAAAGACAAATACCGCGTATGAAAGCGCATTATTTTGAAGTGATTCGTAAAGCGCTTCAAGAGAAGTTTAATTACAGAAATGCGATGCAAATTCCGCGGATTGATAAAATTGTAATAAATATGGGGATAGGTGAAGCAACTGCTGATTCGAAGAAGCCTTCCCTTGCTGCTGAGGATTTAGGGCTCATAACAGGTCAGAAGGCTGTTGTTACACGTGCGCGTAATTCTATTGCGACCTTTAAGGTTCGTGAAGGAATGCCTCTTGGGGCTAAAGTTACATTGCGTAAAGATCGTATGTTTGAGTTTTTAGATCGTCTTGTTACGATTGCTCTTCCGAGGGTTCGTGACTTTCGTGGTTTGAATCCAAAGAGTTTTGATGGTCGTGGCAATTTTGCTATGGGTATTAAAGAACACATTGTGTTTCCAGAAATCAACTATGATAAAGTTGATCAAATTTGGGGCATGGATATTATTGTTTGTACGACAGCAAAAACGGATGATGAGGCTCGTGAGTTATTGCGTGCTTTTAATTTTCCTTTTCGTTCGTAACGGCAGACATAGTGAGGTGAAAGTATGGCCAAAGTAAGTGCCGTTGAAAAAAATAAGCGTCGTGAGGTGATGGTAAAGCGTTATGCTGCCCGTCGTGCACGTTTGAAAGCAATAGTTATGGATCAGAAGGTTTCTCTTGAAGAACGTTTTAAAGCTTCTGTTCAGTTGGCAGAGTTACCGCGTAATTCTTCGAAAGTTCGTATTCGTAATCGCTGTGAGGTTTCAGGTCGTCCGCGGGCTTATTATCGTAAATTAAAAATGTCGCGAATTGCGTTGCGTGAGCTTGGCTCTATTGGCCATATTCCTGGTATTGTAAAGTCTAGTTGGTAAGAGGAGATTATTTAATGTCTATGTCAGATCCTCTTGGTGATATGTTAACACGTATTCGTAATGCACTTGGTCGTAAAAAAGGTAAAGTAGTTACTCCAGCTTCGAAGCTTCGTGCGCACGTTCTTGATGTTCTTCAGTCGGAAGGTTATATTCGTGGATATAATCAAATTGATTTAGGTGATGGGAAAGCTGAAATTGAAATCGAATTGAAGTATTTTGAAGGGCTGGCTGCTATTCGTGAGATTTCACGTGTATCAAAGCCAGGTCGTCGTGTGTATGTTTCTGCTAAGTCACTTCCACAGGTGGCAAATGGTCTTGGTATTTCGATTTTATCGACTCCTAAAGGCGTCATGGCAGATCATGAGGCGCGTGAACAGAATGTTGGTGGAGAACTCCTTTGTCGTGTTTTCTAAGTTATGTCAAGAAAACGGAAGAAAAAGTAGGTTAGAACAATGTCTCGTATTGGAAAGAAACCCATTTCAATTCCTTCTGGAGTTACTGCTACTGTTGAAGGTCAGCTGGTTAAGGCAAAAGGTCCAAAAGGTGAGCTGAGCTACGTCGTCAATGATGAAGTCTTAGTCAAGTTTGAGGAAAATATCATATCAGTTATGCCGCGGGATCAGTCAAAAGATGCGCGTTCTAAATGGGGTATGTCGCGCTCAATGATTGAGAACATTTTTTGTGGTGTGAAGGATGGTTTTGAAAAGAGATTGGAGATTAATGGGGTTGGTTATCGTGCTGCTTTGCAGGGTAAGGATGTCCAACTATCTCTAGGCTTTTCCCATGATGTGGTTTATAAAGTTCCATCGGGTGTTACTGTAACTGTTCCTAAGCCGACAGAAATTGTTGTTTCTGGAATTGATAAACAGCAAGTTGGACAAGTTGCAGCGGAGATTCGTGAGTATCGTAGACCTGAGCCTTATAAAGGTAAAGGTGTTAAGCATGCAGATGAACGTATCTTCCGTAAAGAAGGTAAAAAGAAATAAGGATTTTGTATTATGGTTTCATCTAAGGACATTATCCAACGTCGTGCAAGGCGTGTTCGTCGTAGAATTAAAATGGTTTCTCATGATCGTCCTCGGCTTAGTGTTTATCGTTCAAATCAGAACATTTATGCTCAAGTTATCGATGATTTGCGGGGATGTACACTTGTTTCAGCCTCTACTCTTGAAAGTGATTTAAAAAAGTCGTTAAAGAGTGGTGCTGATAAAAAAGCAGCTTTTGCTGTTGGTAAGTTAATTGCTGAGCGTGCGAAGCAAGCGGGTGTTAATGAAGTGGTTTTTGATCGTGGAGCGTATGTGTATCATGGTCGAGTCAAGGCTTTAGCTGAAGCTGCTCGTGAAGGTGGTTTGAATTTCTAAAATTTCTTATTTGTGAATGAGTAAGGAGAGTTTAGAGTATTTCGTTTAAGTTCTTCCAGTTTGATGAGGGACTTTGTTATCGTGCTTCCGGAAAAGAAAAAGGAATGAGGAATGGCACAAAAAGAACGTGGTGAGAGAGAAGAACGCGATAATGAATTTGTCGATAGGCTAGTTCATATCAATCGTGTTGCTAAAGTTGTAAAGGGTGGTCGGCGTTTTGGTTTTGCTGCTCTTGTTGTCGTTGGAGATCAAAAAGGGCGTGTAGGTTTTGGACATGGTAAAGCCCGTGAAGTTCCAGAAGCCGTTCGTAAAGCAACGGAATCTGCAAAACGTGGGATGATTTATGTTCCGCTTCGGTCTGGACGTACATTGCACCATGATCTTGAAGGGCGTCACGGAGCTGGGCGTGTTTTACTACGTTCGGCTTCTGCTGGTACTGGTATTATTGCTGGGGGACCGATGCGTGCTATTTTTGAAGCTCTTGGTATGCAGGATGTCGTTGCAAAATCATTGGGATCGTCTAATCCTTATAACATGGTTCGTGCAACATTTGATGCATTGAAACATCAAATGCATCCTAGAGATATTGCTGCTCAACGTGGTATAAAATATTCGACTTTGCAGGCGCGTCGTCGCCATTTAGTTGACCTAGAAGGATAGTTTCTGAGATTATCAGAAAAGGAATTAGGAAATGGTTCAGAAAAAATCTCGGAGTGGTAAAACTATCACGGTGGAGCAAATTGGAAGCCCTATTCGAAACTCACAGATTCAGCGTGCAACCTTAAAGGGGCTTGGACTAAATAAAATGCGTCGTCGGCGCGTTTTAGATGATACACTTTGTGTGCGGGGTATGATTGCTCAGGTTCGGCATCTTGTTCGCGTTATAGATGAAGGTTAAGGGTTGCGGGAGTATTAGATATGAAACTCAATGAACTGCGTGATTGTGAAGGCGCAACAAAAAATCGTAAGCGTGTTGGGCGTGGTATTGGTTCCGGTACGGGTAAGACTGGTGGTCGTGGTGTAAAAGGGCAAAAGTCGCGCTCTGGTGTTTCCCTTAATGGTTTTGAAGGTGGGCAAATGCCTATCTATCGTCGTTTGCCAAAACGTGGATTTAGAAATTTCTTTGCCAAAACCTACAATGAAGTTTCACTAGGACGTATTCAGTTGGCAGTTGATGCAGGTAAGTTGAATATTGAAAAGCCTGTTGATATGATTGCTTTGAAAGAAGCTGGTATTATTCGTCGTGAAAAAGATGGGGTTCGTCTTCTTTCTGATGGTGATTTGAAGGCTAAGATTACCTTTCATGTTTCTGGTGCTTCACAAGCTGCTCGTGTTAAGATTGAAAAAGTGGGTGGTCAGGTTATTTTTCCTGATATTGCTCAATAATTTTTTAATATGAGTAGAGACCTAAAGAAGAGTTACATCTGTTCTGTGGGATCTTTTGTGGAGAATTTTTTAAGTTCTGCATTTATTTGTGTATGCATATATGAATTTTAGGGTTATACTTCTGTGATTTAAAGAACTGGAGTAGTGAAGTGGAGACGTTTTATGGCATCAGCAGCAGAGCAATTTGCTTCCAATATAAACTTCGGTACCTTTTCTCGTGCAACTGAATTAAAGAAACGCATCTGGTTTACTCTGGCAGCGCTTCTTGTATATCGCTTTGGCACTTACATCTCTCTTCCAGGTATTAATATCGATGCTTTACGGCAAACATTCGAACATCACGCGTCGGGTGTATTAGGACTCTTTAATATGTTTGCTGGGGGTGCCGTTGGGCGTATGGCTATTTTTGCGCTAGGTATCATGCCTTATATATCGGCATCTATTATTGTGCAATTGTTAACATCTATTATTCCTTCTTTGGAAACTCTTAAAAAAGAAGGGGAATTAGGTCGTAAGATTATCAATCAATATACGCGTTATGTAACAGTAGTATTGGCGATTCTACAAGCTTTTGGTATTGCGGTTGCGCTTGAAAGCGGTATAGGGACGGGGCTTCAAATTGTTTTAGAACCAGGTCTTATGTTTCGTATTTCTTCTGTTATTACCCTTGTTGGCGGAACGATATTTCTCATGTGGCTTGGCGAGCAAATTACGTCACGTGGTGTTGGTAATGGGGTTTCTCTTATCATTTTTACAGGGATTGTAGCCAATTTCCCTTCTACTTTTGCTCAGCTTTTGACAGCTCATAGTCAGGCTGATTTATCAACTTTTCTTTTAATAGGAATCGTTCTTATTGCTGTTTTGGTTATTGGGCTTATTGTTTTTATAGAGCGTGCGCAACGGCGAATTCTTATCCAGTATCCAAAACGTCAGGTCGGGAATCAAATGTTTCAAGGAGATATGTCGCATCTTCCTTTAAAGTTGAATACTGCTGGTGTTATTCCACCTATTTTTGCTTCCTCTTTATTATTATTACCTGCCACTATTAATAATTTTTCTGATAAAATGCCACAATGGGTTCAGTCGATTTCTTATGCTCTTGGTCATGGACAGCCACTTTATATGATTGTTTATGCATTTTTAATGGCGTTTTTTTGCTTTTTTTATACAGCTATTGTGTTTAATCCAAGTGATACTGCAGATCAGTTGAAAAAGCATTCTGGTTTTATTCCAGGGATTCGTCCAGGTGAGCGTACAGCCGAGTATATTGATTACGTTTTGACGCGTATTACTGTTGTGGGCGCTGTTTATATTATCTTGGTTTGTTTGTTACCTGAATTTATGATATCTGCATTGCAGGTTCCTTTTTATCTTGGGGGAACATCCTTGTTGATTGTTGTTACTGTTACGCTTGATACGGTTGCTCAAATTCAGGGGTATCTTGTTGCCCACCAATATGAAGGGTTGATAAAAAAATCAAAACTTCGTGGAGGTAGAAGGAATCGATGAGAGTTATTCTTTTAGGTCCTCCTGGAGCGGGAAAAGGTACGCAAGCAAAAATGTTGACTGAGGAATATAACATTCCTCATTTATCAACAGGGGATATGTTGCGTGAGGTGATTGCCAAAGAAACGGAGATTGGTAAAAAAGCTAAAGCTATTATAAGTTCTGGTGCTTTGGTTCCTGATAATATTGTTAACCAAATCGTATCAGATCGGATTGATGAAACTGATTGTGTAAACGGTTTTGTTTTGGATGGATATCCTCGAACTGTGGGGCAGGCAGAAGCGTTACAACGGATTTTGCAGTCAAAAAATATGCGGCTTGATGCTGTTATTGAGTTGTGTGTTGATGAAGACGTGTTGATTGAACGTATGAAGAAGCGCGTTGAGGAAACAATAGCGGCTGGTGGACAGGTTCGTTTAGATGACAATCCTGTTGCTTTTACAAAAAGATTAGTAGAATATCGTGAAAAAACCGCTCCCTTATCAAAATTTTATTCAGAGAGGGGAATGTTGAGGGTCATTGATGGAATGATTGGTATTACTGAAGTGACACGCATGATTAGAGGTTTTCTTTCATGAGATTTTTTTTTAGGAATAAATGAAAAGAGTTGACTTTTGAGATGAAATCTATAACAAATAAATTTAATTTATTTTAGTGAAATAATAGGATTCGGAAGAATTTTTTTCTGAGTCTATTTTTTTCTGTAAGGTATATCAGGTATTTTATAACAATTTGTCAAAATAACTAAGGAGAGTAGGCGTGGCTCGTATTGCTGGCGTCAATATCCCGACAAATAAGCGTGTAATTATTGCGCTTCAATATATCCACGGGATTGGACCAAAATTTGCTCAAGAAATTATTGAAAGAGTTGGCATTCCCTTGGGGCGTCGTGTGCATGAGCTTTCAGATGCTGAGGTGCTGCAGATTCGTGAGGCGATAGATCAAGGCTATCAAGTTGAAGGTGATCTTCGTCGTGAGGTTGCTATGAATGTTAAACGTTTGATGGACCTTGGTTGTTATCGAGGATTGCGTCATCGCCGGTCTTTGCCTGTCCGAGGGCAGCGTACACATACAAATGCTCGTACGCGTAAAGGACCAGCTAAGGCAATTGCCGGTAAAAAGAAATAAGAGCCTTTTTGGAAGGTTTTTATATATTCTGTTTCTTGTTTGATTGTTTTGACAAGGAAAAGAAGGTGGAGCTGCTGATGTTACGGCAGTGATGAGATCGTTGAAAGGGAAATTATGGCCAAGGAAGCCACACGTGTTCGTCGTCGCGAACGTAAAAATATTTCATCGGGTGTTGTGCATATTAATTCAACATTTAATAACACAATGATTACTATTACTGATGCTCAGGGTAATGCAATTGCTTGGTCATCTGCGGGGGCTCAGGGGTTTAAAGGTGCGCGTAAATCGACACCTTTTGCTGCTCAAGTTGCTGCGGAGGATTGTGCAAGAAAAGCGCAAGAGCATGGTATGCGTTCTTTGGAAGTTGAAGTTTGTGGACCTGGATCAGGGCGTGAATCTGCTCTACGTGCATTGCAATCTGTTGGTTTTGTCATTACTTCTATTCGTGATGTAACACCAATTCCTCATAATGGATGTCGTCCGCGGAAAAGGCGGCGTGTTTAATTGGGTGTTGTTTTTTGTTGTCGGAGATTTCTCTGATGTTCACATTGGTCGTTACGATTGAATGGTAACGGAACTAAAGAACGGGAATAAAAATATGATCCAGAAAAACTGGCAGGAACTTATTAAACCCAATAAGGTTGAATCATGTGCGCATGATAATCCAAATGTTATAAGTGTGATCGCTGAACCTCTTGAGCGGGGTTTTGGCTTAACGTTAGGAAATGCACTTCGTCGCGTGTTGTTATCTTCTCTTCGTGGTGCTGCTATTACTGCTGTGCAGATTGACGGTGTCTTACATGAATTTTCATCGATTCCAGGTGTGCGTGAGGATGTTACGGATATTATTCTGAATATAAAAGAAATTGCGCTTCGTATGGAAGAAGAAGGTCCTAAACGTGTCGTTGTTTATAAAGAGGGGCCTGGTGTCGTGAAAGCGGGAGATATCAGTACCGTTGGGGATATGGAAATTCTAAATCCAGATCATGTTATTTGTACTCTTGATGAAGATGCTGAAATTCGTATGGAATTTATTGTCAACACAGGGAAGGGGTATGTTCCATCTGATCGTAATTGTGTTGATGATGCACGTATAGGACTTATTCCAATTGATAGTCTTTATTCACCAATTCGTAAAGTGTCTTATAAAGTGGAAAATACGCGTGAAGGTCAAGTTTTGGATTATGATAAATTGACCTTAACGATTGAAACGAATGGTGCGGTTAATGGAGAGGATGCTGTTGCTTTTGCAGCACGCATTCTTCAGGATCAATTATCGTTATTTATTAACTTTGAAGAGCCACAGAAGGAGCCTGTTGAAGAGGCTGATTCTGAGCTTTCTTTTAATCCTGCTCTTCTCAAAAAAGTGGATGAATTAGAACTTTCAGTTCGTTCGGCAAATTGTCTTAAGAATGATAATATTGTCTATATTGGTGATCTTATTCAAAAAACAGAATCTGAAATGCTTCGGACACCGAATTTTGGTCGCAAATCGTTGAATGAGATTAAAGAAGTTTTGGCATGTATGGGGTTACATCTTGGGATGGAAATTCCTGCGTGGCCACCTGAAAACATTGATGATCTTGCAAAACGTTATGAAGATCAATATTAAAATTAGAATTTAAGGAGAGGGCTTATGCGCCACAGTAAGTCAGGACGCAAGTTGAATCGTACTGCCAGTCACCGTAAAGCGATGTTTGCAAATATGGCAACTTCGTTGATCGAGCATGAGCAGATTGTGACAACGCTTCCAAAGGCTAAGGAAATTCGTCCTATTGTTGAAAAACTCGTTACTCTTGGTAAGCGTGGTGGTTTGCATGCGCGTCGGCAAGCAATTGCAGCACTTCGTGATGCAGGAAAGGTTGCAAAATTATTTGATACGCTTGCGCCACGTTATGCATCACGCAACGGTGGATATTTGCGTATTATGAAAGCGGGGTTTCGTACCGGTGATAATGCGCCCATGGCTGTTATAGAATTTGTTGATCGTGATGTTGAAGCGAAGGGTGCTGGGGATCGTGCTCGCATGGAGGCTTCTGAGAATGAAAAGAGGACATCTTCGTAAAGTTTTTTACTCTGTTGGATTTTTAAAGGCCGCCTTGTCTTAGGCGGTTTTTTTGTGAGCATTTTTAAGTTTGTTTTAGTTGAGAAATAGGTGCAGAGAGAAAATTATAGGACATTGAATTATCTTATTTTTATAATATTTATTGTTCAAATAGGTTGTTTTTATTCTCTATTATGAAATATTAATAGAGATCCTTAATTTGCGGGGATGAGTTTTTTATTCTATTAATCTTCAACAGAATGTGCTGATTTTATAAGGAGTGGATTATGAGATATTCTTTTTGGGTGCGGATTTTTTTTGCAATTATGATGCAGATATCATTTGATCATGTATATGCTCATGTACCTCAAACACAAACAGAAATCACTCTTTCATTTGCTCCTTTAGTTAAAAAGACAGTTCCATCTGTTGTAAATATTTATGCAGCTCGACAAATTAGAGCACGCTCACCTTTTGAAGGGGATCCATTTTTTGAGCAGTTTTTTGGTCGTTTTCAAAATAATTTTCCTGTTCGCAAGCAATCGTCATTAGGATCAGGGGTGATTGTTGATGCACGTGGTTTGATTGTTACAAATTACCACGTCATTAAAGATGCAAGCGAAATTAAAGTGGCTTTTTCTGATGGGCGGGAGTTTGAGAGTAAGATCGTGCTCAAAGATGAAGCAACTGATATTGCAATTCTTGAAGTTGAGGAAAAAGATACTCAATTCCCTGTTCTTTCTTTGGGAAATTCTGATGCTGTTGAAGTTGGTGATCTTGTTCTTGCTATTGGTAATCCTTTTGGTGTTGGTCAAACAGTTACAAGTGGTATTGTTTCAGCGCAAGCACGTACACGTGTTGGGATTTCTGATTTTGACTTTTTTATTCAAACAGACGCTGCCATTAATCCAGGGAATTCTGGTGGCGCTTTAATTGATATGAAAGGTCAATTAATCGGAATTAATACAGCTATTTATTCGCGTTCCGGTGGTTCTGTAGGGATTGGTTTTGCTATTCCAGTTAATCTTGTAAAAGTGATGCTTGATACTGTTAAACGCGGTGGAAAATATTTTGTGCCGCCTTATATTGGGGCTTCTTTTCAAAATGTTACACCTGATATTGCTGGTGGTTTAGGTTTAGAACGTCCCTATGGTGCTCTGATTATTGAAGTTATCAAAGATAGTCCTGCTGAAAAAGCTGGATTGAAAGTAGGTGATGTTATTTTGAGTGTGCAAGGGGTACGCGTTGATAGTCCAGATAGTCTTGGGTATCGTTTGATGACAGCTGACGTTGAGCATAGTCTTGCTTTGGAATATTTACGAAATGGAAAAACTTTAAAAACACAAATAACAGTTTCATCGATATCAGAAACTGCATTTTTAAAATCTGAAAAAATTACGGGTGACAGTCCTCTTGCTGGTGCTGAAGTGTTAGATTTAACACCGCAAAATAGTCGACGTTTTCATCTTCCTATATCTGCAAAAGGGGTTGTGATTACCAATCTTGATGACATGAGCAATGCAGCTGGAATTTTTCAGTCAGGAGATATTCTACGTGTTGTAAATGGCCATAAAATTCAAACAGTTCATCAGTTGAAAAAGGTTCTTATGCAAGCTCGTTCGCGTACTTGGCAATTGGAATATGAACGTGATGGTATGTATATTCGCCAATTTATTCGTTGAGGTTTTTTTTGAAGAAAGATTTTTTTACTTCGTCGTTTGATTTTCAAGTTAATAAAAATCAGCCACTTGCAGAAAGAATGCGCCCTTGTTCTCTCAATGATGTTGTGGGACAAAAGCATTTGATTGGAGAGGATGGTTTGCTTTCACGTATGGTGGCAACTGGCTCAATTGGATCGATGATTTTTTGGGGACCTCCAGGGACGGGAAAAACAACCGTTGCACGTTTGTTAGCACTTGAAACAAATTTCGCGTTTGAACAGGTTTCTGCTATTTTTACAGGAGTTTCTGAGCTTAAAAAGATTTTTGAAGTTGCGCAGAGGCGTTTTATATCTGGGGATAAAACACTTCTCTTTGTTGATGAAATTCATCGGTTTAATCGTGCACAGCAGGATAGTTTTCTTCCTGTGATGGAAGAAGGTACTGTGGTACTTATAGGTGCAACAACCGAAAATCCTTCTTTTGAACTTAATGCTGCTCTTCTTTCGCGTGCACGTGTTTTAACATTTCTTTCACATGATCATGAAAGTTTGGACATGCTTTTAAGGCGTGCTGAAGAAGTGGAGGGAAAAACTCTTCCTTTGGATAATGATGCCAGAGACGTTTTGATAGAGATGTCTGATGGTGATGCGCGGGTAGCGTTAACATTGGCAGAGGAAGTTTGGTCTATTGCACCATTGGGAGAGATTCTTGATGTTGTTGCTTTGCAAAAAGTTATTCAGCGTCGTGTGCCCATTTATGATAAAGGACGAGATGGGCATTATAATCTCATTTCAGCGTTGCATAAATCCGTTCGTGGATCTGATCCTGATGCTGCGCTTTATTATTTGGCACGTATGTTGGATGCTGGTGAAGATCCTCTCTATATTGGGCGAAGATTGGTTCGTATGGCCGTTGAAGATGTTGGTTTGGCGGATCCTCAAGCTCTTGTCATTTGTAATGCAGCAAAAGATGCTTATGATTATTTAGGATCACCAGAAGGAGAATTGGCTTTGGCGCAAGCATGTCTTTATGTTGCAACTGCGCCAAAGTCAAATGCAACATATCTCGCGTATAAAGCAGCACTGCGTTGTGCGCGCAAAAATGGCTCTTTATCACCTCCTAAGCATATTCTTAATGCTCCTACGAAATTTATGAAGGAGGAAGGGTTTGGAAATGGTTATTGTTATGACCATGATGAACCAGACGCTTTTTCAGGACAAGAATATTTTCCCGAAAAACTTGGGCGTCAGAGTTATTATAAGCCAGTTGAGCGTGGTTTTGAGCGTGAAATTGTGAAACGTCTTGAGTGGTGGAAACAATTGCGCAAAAAACGTAAAGATCAAAAATAAAATTTGAGTAGAAATACATGTTTTATTGATCTTGGATTTATCTTTTATCTCTTATGTTATTGTATGAGCAGTTTAGCTTATATTTTAAATATTTATTACATTGCTCGTAGAGATTTTTTTTGATATCTTCAAAAGTGCATATTTTTTTATCAAATTTAAATGTGTTATTCAACTTTTAAGCTGCTTTATTTTTGTGGTTTTTATTAAATAATATAATTGATTTATAACGATAACTCACTGTTTTGTAAGTTGAATGAAAGTCCTAAATACCGTGGATTTTACTCATTCCAAGCTTGGTATTTGTTGAAGCAATCAAATCATTCGCTTGTGTGTTATAAGCAGGATTAGCGTGTGATAAAAACTGTACAAGAAAGAACTAAAAATTCTTCTTATGAAGCGTCTCAAGTGCCGAGAGTTGTCGCAACATTGGGGGATGATAAATAGTGTGATGGTGCCGACTTTCTCATTCTTTAGTGTAAAGATGGTGGCTCCCAAAGGGCTTTACAGTATACCGCATTCATGGGTGTTGTCACGAAGTGAGCTTGGGGGTGTTGAGAGATGTTTCTTAAATCAAGTGCATGAATATGCAACACAATGGCGTTTTGTTCTTCGATGCGATAGGGGATGAGGTTGATTGATAATGCGTTTTTGTGTGATCAATAGCAGGAGAATTCTTAGTCACTTAAGTACTTAATCAAAGGGATAAGAAGAAGGGCTGTAGAACATTGTGTTTAAATTTAAATTGTTCCTTTTCTAGAGAGATATAAATATGTTAACTATGCTCTCATAGGGATATTATTTTATTGGAGTTTATTTTGTGTCATAAGATAAGCGATGCCAATTCTTTATTGTGATGGTCATGAATGTTATGGACATAATGTGGAGATAGGAATGGAAATAGTCTGTGAAAATCTAAACTCAAGCCTTTAGTTAAATTAAAAGTACAGTGTACACTTAGGTTTTAGGTTATTATGAATCGGTCAAGGATATAATCGTGGATAAAACAAAAGCTCTCGATGCTGCTCTCTCACAAATTGAACGTTCTTTTGGTAAAGGCTCGATTATGCGTCTTGGGCAAAAAGAGCAGGTTGTTGAAATTGAAACAGTTCCAACAGGGTCGTTATCCTTGGATATTGCTTTGGGGATTGGTGGATTACCGAAGGGGCGTATTGTTGAGATTTACGGACCAGAAAGTTCTGGGAAAACAACATTGGCTTTACATGCTATTGCTGAAGCACAGAAAGGGGGTGGGATTTGTGCTTTTATTGATGCAGAGCATGCGCTTGATCCTATTTATGCGCGTAAGCTTGGTGTTGATTTAGAAAACTTGTTCATTTCTCAGCCAGATACCGGTGAACAGGCATTGGAAATTACAGAAACGTTGGTTCGTTCTGGTGCAGTTGATGTGCTTGTTGTGGATTCTGTCGCAGCTTTAACACCGCGAGCAGAGATTGACGGTGAAATGGGTGATGCTTTGCCCGGATTGCAAGCACGATTAATGAGTAAAGCGTTGCGAAAATTAACAGCAGCAATTTTTCGCTCTAACTGTATGGTTGTCTTTATTAATCAAATTCGCATGAAAATTGGTGTGATGTTTGGTTCTCCCGAAACGACAACGGGTGGAAACGCTTTAAAGTTTTATGCTTCTGTTCGTTTAGATATTCGTCGCATTGGATCCATTAAAGATAGGGATGCAATCGTTGGTAATCAGACGCGTGTTAAAGTGGTGAAGAATAAACTGGCACCTCCATTCAAGCAGGTTGAGTTTGATATTATTTATGGTGAAGGTATTTCCAAAGTAGGTGAATTGATTGATTTGGGTGTCAAGGTTGGTATTGTGGAAAAATCTGGTGCATGGTTCTCTTATAATTCTCAGCGTTTAGGACAGGGGCGTGAGAATGCAAAGCAGTTTTTACGTGAACATGCGGAAATAGCTACAGAGATTGAAGCAGCTTTGCGCCAAAATGCTGGTTTGATTGCGATTGAATTGTTAGAAAATGCAGGGTCAGAAAATATAGAAAGTGATGAAACCATTTGATGGAGCGTTTTTTTCGTCTATAATTTTTTTCTGTTTTTTTGTTTGAGTTTTTAAATACACAGTCATTTTTTTCTCAATTTTTTAAAACAAATATTCCATTCTTTGATTAAATTGACTCCATGCTTGGCGAAGAGGATATTTAATGAGGGGGATTTTTCTTTTATGGTTTTGTGCTGTATTGAGCAGGTGTCAGTATGAATAGTGTTAATAATATTCGGTCAATATTTTTGGATTATTTTCATCGTAATGGGCATAAAGTTCTTTCTTCTAGTCCGCTTGTTCCGAGAAATGATCCTACACTTATGTTTACAAATGCAGGGATGGTGCAGTTTAAAAATGTTTTTACTGGACTTGAACAACCTCCTTATAAGCAGGCAACAACGGCACAAAAATGTGTTCGTGCGGGTGGAAAGCATAATGATCTTGATAATGTGGGTTATACGGCACGCCATCATACATTTTTTGAAATGCTGGGTAATTTTTCTTTCGGTGATTATTTCAAAGAAGAAGCCATTCTTTTATCATGGAATCTTTTAACGAAGGAATTTTGCCTACCAAAAGATAAATTGTTGGTGACAGTTTACCATAGTGATGATGTTGCTGCTGAACTGTGGCGTAGAATTTCAGGTCTTCCAGATGAAAAAATTGTCCGTATTGCGACGGCTGATAATTTTTGGTCGATGGGAGAAACAGGACCTTGTGGTCCTTGTTCGGAGATTTTTTATGATCATGGCGATGAAATCTGGGGTGGTCCTCCTGGAAGTATGGAAGAAGATGGCGATCGCTTTATTGAGATTTGGAATCTTGTTTTTATGCAATATGAGCAGATTTCTCAGGAAAAACGTGTTGATTTGCCTCATCCTTCTATTGATACCGGTATGGGATTAGAGCGTATTGCTGCTGTTTTACAGGGCGTTCATGATAATTATGACATTGATCTTTTTCGTGCATTAATTGCTGCATCAGAAGAAATTACAGGGATTGAGGCAAAGGGTGATTTTATTGCCAGTCATCGTGTCATTGCTGATCATCTTCGTTCATCTGCATTTTTGATTGCTGATGGTGTGCTTCCTTCTAATGAAGGAAGAGGATATGTTTTACGTCGTATTATGCGTCGTGCTATGCGTCATGCGCATCTTCTTGGTGCTAAAGAGCCCTTATTGTGGCGACTTTTGCCTGCTTTAAACCGCGAAATGGGACAGGCCTATCCTGAATTGGTGCGTGCTGAATCTTTGATTTCAGAAACTTTAAGGTTAGAAGAAATACGTTTTCGTAAAACGCTTGAACGAGGACTTGGTTTGTTAAATGAAGCAAGTACCGATCTTAAAGAAGGAGATCATTTAAATGGTGAAGTTGCTTTCAAGCTTTATGATACCTATGGTTTTCCGCTTGATTTAACGCAGGATGTTTTGCGGCGTCGTGGAATATCTGTTGATGTTGATACTTTTGATAAAGCGATGGAACGTCAAAAAGAGGAAGCGCGTGCCAATTGGTCTGGTTCTGGGGAAGCTGTAACAGAAAAGATCTGGTTTTCTGTTCGTGATAAAGTGGGGGCTACAGAATTTTTGGGTTATGAAACAGAAACGGCTAAAGGCATTCTTACAGCTCTCGTGTGTGATGGTAAACTGGTTGATCATATTTCTTTAGGTCAGAAAGCTATGCTTGTTGTTAATCAAACACCTTTTTATGGTGAATCTGGTGGACAAGTTGGTGATAGTGGGATCATTTCTGGTGAAAATTTTATTTTTGAGGTGCATGATACCCAAAGAAAGGGTGATGGTGTTTTTATCCATATTGGGGTGGTGAAATCTGGTCAGGCATCAAGGTCTGATTGTGTAGAATTAAACGTTGATGTTGTTCGTCGTAAAAAAATTCGTGGAAATCATTCTGCTACCCATTTGTTACACGAAGCTTTACGACAAGTTTTGGGATCTCATGTTACACAAAAAGGCTCTCTTGTATTGCCAGATCGGTTGCGTTTTGATTTTTCTCATCCAAAATCCGTTTCACCAGAAGAACTGAAAAAAATAGAAGATTTAGCAAATGAGATTATTTTGCAAAATAGTAGAGTGGTAACGCGCCTCATGGCTGTAGATGATGCAATTTCTGAAGGTGCAATGGCATTATTTGGTGAGAGATATGGTGATGAAGTTCGCGTTGTTTCTATGGGGGAGCCACTTGAACAGCGAAGATTAAAAAAGCATTGGTCAATAGAGCTTTGTGGAGGCACACATGTGGAGCGAACAGGTGATATTGGTTTGATTCATATTTTTTCTGAAAGTTCTGTTTCAGCTGGAGTGCGGCGTATTGAAGCTTTAACAGGCAAAGAAGCACGTCTTTATCTTAGCCGCCAAGATGAACGTATTCATGAAATTGCTGATCTTTTAAAAACTTCTTCTGCTGGCGTGGAAGAACGGGTGCGAATTTTGCTTGATGATCGTCGTAAACTTGAAAAAGAATTGAATGATGTACGCAAGAAAATGATGTTGAGTGGTGGAATAACAGAAAGGAGCCAAGGTGATATTACCATCATTAAAGGGCTTTCTTTTACCGGACGCGTTGTTAAAAATATTTTACCACGGGATCTTAAGGCGCTCGTCGATTCTGAGAAAAAACAAATCGGATCTGGAGTGGTTGCTTTTATTAGTGTCTCAGAGGATGGAAAAGGGAGTGCTGTTGTTGGCGTTACGGATGATTTAACGGATAAGTTAAATGCTGTTGATCTCGTTCGTATTCTTTCAGGTATGCTTGGTGGTAAAGGTGGAGGTGGCCGTCCTGATATGGCGCAGGCTGGTGGTCCTGAGGGGAACAAAGCTGATGAGGCATTTGCGGCACTAAAAGATTTTCTGGAAAAATTTAAAGAATGAAATCATTCTGCATAGGTGTTTCTTACATTTTTATATTGGGTTGGCGTCTAAGTATCAAGAATATCTATCTAGTGTGTTGCTGAAATCAGATACAGCGTAATTGGGGGAAAATCCAATTGTAAAGACAAAAACAGTGTTTGTCTTTATTATCACTTTTTTATTTGGCTTTGTAGCTTCCAAGCGTTTCAGGATTCACCGTTTTAAGATAAGATAGATTATGCAGCACTTCATGCTTTGCTATGTATTCTTTTACTAAGAAGACTAGTTATTGTGTTGCTCCTATAGATTTTTTTGAAGAAATATCTCTTTTTATGAAAGGGATAATACAAGATTTATTGCATACGATTATCCTTATAAAGTTATAAGCTGTCATTATTTTATTAGCTTTCAAATAACTAAAATCCCTTTCCTTGAAAAGGCTTATAAAAGAGTTGTTGTATCTTAGAGATATTGTATTGTTTTCATTTTGCTTGTTATGTACAAGCAAACAGTTTTTTATTTATCATTAAAAGGTCTTGAAAAGAATATTCTCCTATCTTTATAAATCTTTATTTCAAGTTATAAAATAATGAATTATCAATATAAATCAAAGGAATGTTACACAAATCTAAAGATTTAGATTAATGTCTAATTTATTATGATGAGATTGTATTAACATATTGATTTATAATGATAATTTATCGTTTCAAATTCTGTGTATGTTAAATTAATCAAAATCACTCATGGATGTCGTTGTGAAATGGGCTTAGGAGCATTGAGAAATGTTTCTAAAAAAGCCATATGAATGTGCAAAACAATGACATTCTGTTCTTTATGAGAGGACTATAAAGAACGTGATAAACAAAAAGCAATACATAATATTTATTATTAAAAAGCTATTGCTTCAGTTCGTTTTGAAATTCGTAAAGCTGAGTTAAAAGAAGACGGTAAAACTGGAAGTTATTTTTACCTTTACATCTTTATATTTTCCCTAAATGAGAGTGTATACTCGTTAATACGCACAGATATAGGGCAATATTTTTGTCCCAATCTAGTAAAATTGTAATAGCAGAGAAAATACTAAATTGTTTTAATATCTGTCTTAAATACCTGAAATGGATTGTGGCATTTTTAGAAATCTTTTTACTTGCATTATACAAGCGCTCTTGTTGTATTGAGGAGGATTTTTTTGCATAAGATTTATGAAGAGTATCATTTTTATGATGCTATGGCTTCGTGTAAGGGGATAACATTTTCTCCTTCTTTTTCTGGTGGTTTGATTGTTAAACCACTTGCCTTTAAAAATTTAGAGAAACGCCCTCCTTTATCGATCAATTCTTGAAAGTTTCCTTTTTCCATTAAGTAACCATGTTCCAGAAAGAGTATCATATCAGCATTGCGTACTGTTGAGAGGCGATGTGCTATAATAAAAGTAGTGCGGTTATGGCGTATGGAATCGAGAGCATCTTTGACACGTGCTTCTGTTTCAACATCAAGAGCACTTGTTGCTTCATCTAGAATGAGAATAGGGGCATTTTTTAAAACAGCGCGTGCAATTGCTAGTCGCTGTTTTTCTCCACCTGATAATTGAGATCCTCGTTCGCCCACTATTGTGTTATAACAATCAGCTTTTTTTAGAATAAAATCGTGAGCTTCTGCTATTTTTGCTGCTTCATAAAGTTCTTCATTCGTTGCGCTCGTTTTTCCTATTGAAATATTGTCATGAATAGTACGGTTGAAAAGACCCGAGTCTTGAAATACTGTTGCTAGAGATTTGCGTAAAGATTCGCGATTGATCGAGCATATATTTATTCCATCAATGGAGATATGCCCAAAGGCAGGGTCGTATACGCGCTGCAACAGATTGATCAATGTTGTCTTCCCAGCCCCTGTTGGTCCTACAATCGCAACAGTTTGTCCTGCTTTAACCTCAAAGGAAACATCAAAAACACCTTGAGAAGAATTTGGGAATTTATAGGTCACGTGATGGAATTGTATGGCGCCTTTAACATTTTGAAGGGAAGGAAGATTTTGCGGTTCGTTGATATGAAAGGTTGAGTCTTCCATTTCAAAAAATTCTTGCAGTTTCGCTTGTGAGGATATTGCACAATTAATAAAATTACTCATTTGGTCTAGACGGCTAATCATGAGTTGTGCAAATCCAACAAAAGCAACAACTTCACCTACTCGTAATTGACCTTTTGCAACAAAAAAAGCTCCAAGGAGAAGAACACAAACGATTGAAATTGTTGAAGCCATTCGATTTAAGCCACTGGCCAGCGCCCACCAATTGAGAACAGGATTTTGTGCTTTAAGCAGAGCATTTGTATGTTGATGCAGTATAGAAGTTTCTTCTTCTATTCGGTTATAACTTTGTACAATGGAAACATTAGAGATTGAATCACTGACATGTTTAAAAAGGTTGTGGTGGTAGCATTCTACAGCGGCTTGTCCGTCTTTTGTTTTTCGCATCACTAAACGTGCAATTAATACGTAGATGATGGCAAGCACAACCAAGACTATTGAAAGACGCCAATTCATATTAAACGCTATGGGGATGAGAACCAATAAGGCGACAAGTGTTGAGAGGTGTTGGCGCATAAAATCAAGCCATATGGTTGACATGGAATCTATTGCGCGCAAAAGTGTATGGAGTGCGTTGGAAGTCCCACGTTGTTGATGCCAAATTAAAGGCATGGCAATGATACGTTCGAAAGATTCCGTTAAAACCGTTAAGCGGCGTCTATGGGCTAAGCGGTCAGCACCGCGAGCAACAAGGACATAAGCAATAATATGTGAAAGTCCAAAACAAACCCAAAGGGTAAGAGTAGGAATGATAGCTGATTTTTCTGAAATAGAATCAATAACACGTCCGAATAAAATAGGTTCTGCAATGGTGATAATAGCTAATATAACATTAGCGGTACAGATTAAAAGAGATGCATTTTTTTCTCTATTTAGGTAAGTGAGAACACGTGCATAGGTTTTGAATAAGGACACGGTTAATTATCTCCATTCGCTATTAAGCGTAAAGGCTGTTGATTTTTATAACGCTTAGTTTTTAGCTAATAGAATTTTACCGTTAAGAAAAGGCAATTTTGGATACTAACTGTAATATGGTGTGATAAAGCCAACTAAAATATGAATTTTTGTGTTTATAAAGGCGCAAAATAGATCAATAAAATTATCAGGTAAAAAATTTGGGGCAGAGAAAATTATCAGGTAAGGGAATTTTCATGGCAGGCGTAGAAATAAAAAAAGTTGAGGCAGATGAAAATGGAATGCGCTTAGATCGCTGGTTTAAGGTGCATTATCCAGGACTTGGTTTTGGAGCTTTGCAGAAATTGTTGCGTTCTGGTCAGATACGGCTTGATGGTGGACGTGTTAAAGCCGATACGCGTCTTTGTATGGGGCAAGCTGTTCGTATTCCACCTCTCCCTATTAATGACAAGGAAAATCTTTCAATAACGGATAAAACACTTCGTGGGCAGGATGATGAAACCGTTTTGAAAAAAATGCTGCTTTATGAAGATCCAAAGGTATTTGTTTTTAACAAACCAGCTGGGTTGGCTGTACAAGGAGGTTCTGGTTTAACACGTCATATGGATAGTATGCTTGAGGTATGGCGCAATAAAAAAGGTGAAAAGCCGCGTTTGGTTCATCGTCTTGATCGTGAGACGTCGGGTGTCTTTATTGTTGCGCGATCAAGGGGAGCGGCTCAGTCCTTAACAGCTGCTTTTAGAGCGCGAGAAACAAAAAAGACTTATTGGGCGTTGGTTCGGGGCGTGCCTAAAAAAAAGCAGGACAAAATTTCAACGTGGATGGTTAAGGAAATGACTGCACAAGGTGATAAAATGCGTGTTTGTGAACATGGGGAGCCAGATTCACATCATGCGGTTTCCTACTATCGCGTTTTAGATACGCGAGGGCGGGCTCTTTCGTGGCTTGAAATGGAACCCTATACAGGGAGAACACATCAGCTTCGTGTGCATGCTGCCTATATGGATCATCCGATCATTGGCGATACAAAGTATTTTTTTTCTGATAGTAATTGGACATTACCAGGAGGAATTCAAAACCGTCTTCATCTTCATGCACGTCGTATTCGTATTCCTCATCCTTCAGGAGGAATATTGGATATTGTTGCACCTTTACCGCCTCATATGGTCCAAAGTTTTAATCTTTTGTCTTTTAATGAGAGTGATGCTGAAACAGAGTAATCTATCTCTATTAAATCAATACATTACTGCAATAGTGAGGGAATAGGTGAATCTTGATTCTATTACGTTTTTTTGCCCCTATCCCTCATTTTTTTGAAGCTTTTTTATAGATTCTAAGGCTAATTTTTTACGATCTGCACTCTTTGTATAAAGAGATGCCATATTATCATTTGTCCAGCCAAATAATGCTTTCAATTGTGATACTGTTGCACCAGAATTAGCTGCGCGTGTTGCTGCTAATTTTCTCAATCCATGCGCCGATTTTTTGATACCTGCTTGAGTACATGCCTTGTAAAATACACTTCCGAAACTATTTTTGTGTAATTTTTGGCTGTATTTACCACAAATAAATGTTTCATCACCAATAGGACCAGCTTCAAGCGTTTTGGCTAATTCCGGTAAAATAGGAAGAAAAACATCTGTTTTAAATTGGCTCTTTTCTGTTTTGAGATGGATGATATTATCTTTGACATCTTTCCAGCCAATGCGAACCGCATCACCACGACGCAAGCCCGTATATAAAAGAACATCAATCCAGACACGTTCATGGGTACCATGATGCCATTTGTGATAATATTTCTCAACATCTTCTTCTGTCCAAACAGGAAAGCCGTCTTTATTTTTGGTAGATGGTCTTTTGACTCCTAAAGTCGGATTATTCTCCAAAAGACCTTGATCAATTGCCCAATTAAACAGCCCATTAAGGGCTTTCAGAAATTCTCTAGCCATTGCTGGCGTTTCTTTCCGCCGTTCAACGCCGGCTATGATATGTTTTTTATCAATTATTTGGTATGGAACGTTGCCTATTGTATCGCATACCTTTATAAGGATACGTTCTCTCTGTTCTTGGGTTCCTTTAGCAAGATTATGCCAATTAGAGCTGTTAAAGTATTGTTTAAGCAGCCATGCAAATGAACCTTCAACAAGTTTACCAGTTTTTGATTTAGGAAGTATCAGTCCTTGTAACTCGGCAAGTGCGCTTTTGTAGTTATCAACAAACTCTTGCGTTCCATAGGCACCGCGTATTCTAATGCGTTTGCCATGACCAATACGTACATACCATACAATTTTGCCATGTTGAGTAATTTGTTTAACGAGATGAGGAGGACGTGGTTTTGGCATGGTATTTTACATCTTAGAGAGTGCGGTTTCGTAATATTCATTCTTTGACAAATCTAAAAGTTTGTCTGGGTGGTTAACTGAATTTGGTATTGGAATATCGGATTTAAGATAGATAAGCAGTTCACCGGTAGGTTTGATTTCTACGAGTTCACAACCTTGTTTTTTAGCTTCTCTTAAAGCGCG
>NZ_JBHIMY010000134.1:0-518 GCF_042194535.1 Bartonella sp. CR84HXZ
TTTGCAAGCTGCATCATCAACCGTGATATCCTCTCTGACAATGGGCGCGTTGTTTTGCTTGATAAAGGAACCCAAGTCGTTGGAGAATACCGAGGAGGGCTTAAAAAGGGTCAATCTCGCCTCTTTGTGCTCTGGACAAGAGCAAAAACACCAACCGGTGTCATCATCAATCTTGCATCTCCCGCAACTGACAGTTTAGGTAGAGCTGGTTTTGACGGCAACGTCAACACCCATTGGTGGGAACGCTTCAGTTCAGCATTATTACTCACCGTTGTTGATAGCGTTACAACAAACCTAACCAATAAAAAGAAAGGCAATTCTAACTCAAGTGGTGGTTTCAACAGCTCTGAAGCAAGCAATATCGGAAAAGATACAGCCACCGTTGCCCTTGAAAATCAAATCAATATCCCTCCTACCTTAGAAAAATTTCAAGGCGAACTCGTCAACATTTTCGTAGCAAAAGATCTCGATTTTTCCTCTGTCTATAAACTAGTCGTAAAGAGCAAAAGAAACCGCTC
>NZ_JBHIMY010000135.1:0-515 GCF_042194535.1 Bartonella sp. CR84HXZ
TAGTGGTGTGGTTGGTTGTATGGTAATTTTAGGTTTTGGGGGGGCCTATATAGGTCTGATGTTGTTTTTAATTTATCTGGGGGGTATAATAATTGTTTTTGGCTATACTACAGCGATAGCTATTGAGGAGTATCCTGAGACATGGGGTTCGGGGTTCGAGGTTTTAGGGGGTCTTTTGGTGGGTTTAATAATGGAGGCAGGATTAGTTTTATGGGTCTCAAGTTCTGATGGGGTGGTGGTAGTTAGTTTTAATAGCATGGGGGATTGGGTGATTTTTGAGGGAGAGGGGTCAGGGTTAGTTCGGGGGGATTCTATTGGTGCTGGTGCTTTGTACGATTATGGACGTTGGTTGGTGGTAGTTGCTGGTTGGACATTATTTGTGGGTGTATATATTGTGATTGAGATCACTCGGGGTAATAGGTTATATTATTAGAAGTAGGGTTAGGGCAAGGGGGATGAGAAAGGAGAGGGGTCAGGGTTAGTTCGGGGGGATTCTATGGGTGCTGGGTGCCAGG
>NZ_JBHIMY010000002.1:0-97436 GCF_042194535.1 Bartonella sp. CR84HXZ
TTGTGGAGAAGGCTGTTCTTTATGAACTGGACGCAAAATCATTTGATCGGCTAAAGATTGTGAAGATTCTGAAACAATAGCCTGTTGCTTTCCGTCAGAAAAATGAAGAGAACTTGCTGGATATGCCCCTTCAATAATTTGACTTCCAAGAGTTGAAACAGTTAGAGATACAGAAGCTGGAGATTTTTGCCTTAAGTTTTGGCGGTTTTCTCTTCGATGTAGCAACTTAATAGCATGCTCTTTTGTAACTGTAATAGTTGAAAGAGAAGAAGCTGATTGATTTTGATTTAAATGCCACGTAGATCTACTCCTACTACGTGGCAAACTGTTGAGAAATGAAACATTATCAATAAATACCGCAGATAAATACCAAACTTTTTCACCCCCATCCTCATCAATTCTCTGTTTTAAACCATACATATAGGTTCCGCCATCAATAGTTTTAACATTTGCACCAGAAAAGCTTCTCAGAGTAAAATGTGCTCCTCCACTTTGATCAACAATTAAATCAAGTTCTGTTGAAGAAGGATCAACAATTTCAATACCGGAATCTACAATACTTATTGTGTGAGAACCACGGCCATTCTTGATAAAGAGATAATCACCCTCTCCTTCTGCAAGGCTGACATTAAAATCGAAATGTAGACTCCCAAAAAGATTATCAATATAAAGCTTAGAGTAATGTAAATTGGATTCTGTAGAAGTAAAAATAATATTTCCCACACCGCTTAGCTTCTTAATATAGGTTTCTGTGTTTCCATATCCAGTAGAAATAGAGTATAATTTAGCGTTTTCTCCCTCTAAATTAATATCGTCTACTGTTGTCTGATAATTTTTATATTCAGTATAAAAGCTATTATTTCCAGCATAAAGGTGAACTTGTCCAAAATCATGAATCTTTATTTTTCCTTCCAACATCGCACCAGCAAAAACCCATGAATTGGCTCCTTCTTTAATTGTTAGATTTTTTACAATGCTACCAGCATGAACTTCTTGAGCAGCATGGCGGTGTAAAGTCACAATATCCGCCTCTCCCCCTGCTAATACCCGCTGTACCCCACCCGCGAAAACCTCAGTATTCACGGCTAAGCCACCACTTTTTTGTACAAAATCATCATCATCTGCGAACCATTTAGCAAGAGTTTGTATTCCTCCACTCATCACTTTTGTTCCCACAGCCATCCCATCATCATATACATTCTGCTGTCCCGGCGTGTCACCTTGACCATAAAGTGTCGTGTTATAAGTGCTGCTCCCCACAATTTCACCATTTACATAACCCTCTCCGAAAACAAGCTGCTCCCCACCATAAATTTCAGCTCTCAATGCGGATCCTCCTCCCTCCACTCTTTGTTTTCCACCCTCGTAAATAATCGTAAATTCTGAGATCCCCTGTTCCCCTACAATCTCTGAACCACCATTTTCAATTGTTGTATTCTTACTAAAACCACCAGTCTCAACATAGAGTGTTGCAGTTTCTGGAACTGTATTATTAATGGATAATTTAAAATCATCCGTTTCTCCATCACCAGCAATATAAACTATGCTATTGTCACCAAGTATGGAGTTTTGTAAAATTTTTTCACCTAGACCAGTAATGAAATCCTCTGCATAAAAATTGAAATCACCTGTATAAGAATCGGCTATAGAATCTTCCGAAGGAGAAACAGTATTTTCTTGCTCAAAAGAGTTATCTATAGGCAACTCCGTATGAGATGGAGAAAAGATAGGAGTAGAAATTTTTTCCGATGTAGATGATGTCGATAAAGACCAAATCTTTCCACCGTTATGATCTTTTTTCTTTAGAGCGTACATGTAGACTCCATTATCAACAGTAGCTATCTCTTCACCCCCAAAATCTATCAGAGTAAAATGTGCATTTCCACTTTGATCATGAATTAAATCAAGCTCCAAAACTAAGTTCTGATTTTGTAGAAGAGAATTGGTCATTTCAGCACCAGAATCGATAACGCTGATGGTGTGATGACCTGCTCCTTTTTTTATAAGAAGATAATCACCGCGCTGTTCTGCAAAATTAGTATTAAACCTAAAATGTAAATTACCTGAAAGATTACCGACCTCAAGTTTAGAGTAATGTGGATTAAACACGGTAGAAGTAAAAACAACGCGTCCATCCCCGCTTAGATCCTCAATCAGAGAGCTTTCACCATCCATCTTGGAAGCAATAGAGTATAATGTGGTATCTTTACCATTTAAAACAATTTTTTCTACTTCAGTATGAGATTGCTCAGCACCAGCATAAAGATAAATCCGTCCAGAATCATGAATCATGGTGTTTCCTTCTAATGTTGCACCAGAATGCAACCACGATTGTGCTTGATCCTTAATCGTTAAATCTTTTACATAGCCTCCTAAATCTATTGCTTGAAAAGCATTCCCTTGTAAGAGAACACCAATCGCGATTCCTCCTGCTAAAACGTGTTGTTCTCCACCAGAAAAGATCTTCGTATCAAATGCAAAACTGCTATAATGGTCTAGATCTTTTTCCACAAAAAGATTTTGTACCCCTCCTTCCATGATCTTTGTGCTAAAAACCTCTCCATCATCATACACATTCTGGTATCCTAGCACTCCATTTTTACCAGAAACGACAGTGTTATAGGCGCTACTCCTTACCATCTCACCTTTGATATCAAACTTTCCTGAAACAAACTGCTCACCACCGTAAATTTGAGCCCCTTCAGCTTTCCCCCCATCTTCAACCTTTTGTTTTCCCCCTCTCTTAACTGTACTATCCTGTGAAAGACCCTGTGTTCTAATAAGTTCAGTACCGCCTCTTTGAATTGTCGTATACAGGCTAAAACCACCGTTATAAACCGAAAGCTTTCCAGCATCTTTAACTATATTACTAATTGAAGTCTCTCCATTGCTATCAACTTTCTCACTGTTACTATCAAAGCTAGGATCAGCAATCGTAACAATCATTCCCTTTTCAATTGTGCGTTCTGTGAGATCATTCGATAATGAAGCCATCGCAGATGGTTGCAAGTTAAAATCAGAAAATAAAGAGGTATTTTCCTCATCAAGAGCATAATTCGCATCTAAATACCAAATTTTACCATTGCTCTTATTTTTTCTATGTTTCAAACTGTACATGTAGGTTCCGGCATCAATAGCTCTGATTTTTTCACCAAAAGTATTTGTCAGAGTAAAATGAGCGTTTCCACTATGATCAGAAATTAATTTAAGCTTTTTGTGGGAAGGGGTTGTAACCTCACCTCCAGAATCAGTAACACTTATTGTATGATAACCTGAACCACTTTTTTTAATAACAAGATAATCACTAAGATGCTTGGCAAAGTTGACATTAAACTCAAAATGTAAAGAACCTGATAGATCATCAATATTAAGCTTAGAGTAATGCTTATCAGCCCCAAAAGATGTAAAAATAACTCTGCCACTTCCAGTTAAATTCTGGATATTAACCTGAGAGAGAGTAGCGTTATTTTTAGTTGCAATAGAGTATAACTTGGCATCTTCTCCATTTAAAATAAGATTTTCTACTTCCGTAACAGCTTCACCATTCCCAGCATAAAGATAGAGGTTGCCAAAATCATTAACATTTGTATCCTTATCTAATATTGCACCAGCAAAAACCCATGATTGTGCTTGGTGATTAATTGTTAGATTATCCGCGTATCCAGAATCATATATCTTCTGAGTAGCTCTATCATATAAAGTAACTTCGCTCGCATTCCCTCCTGCTAAGATATTCTGCGCACCATTTTTAAAAAGTTCAGTACTAAGTGCAAAAGCCCCCTCATTGATTGTAAAATCCTCATTTTCTGTATCAGCTGTATCAGTATCTTCTGAGAATCCATTATTAAAATTCTCTTTACCATCAAGATTCTGGACACCTCCTTTCATAACCTTTGTGTCAACAACCATCCCCCCACTATAGACACTTTGTAGTCCTAGGATTCCATCTTCAGCATAAATTTCGGTGTTATAAGCACTACTTTCCTTATCTTTACGCAACAAACCAGTTCCAAGAACCCCCTTACCAAAAATAATCTGCTCACCACCATAGATTTTAGCCCCCTCAGCATTTGCACCACTCTCAACAATTTGTTTACCACCTTTTTTAACAGTGGCATATTCTGAACTGCTCAGATTTTGGACGAATTCAATACCACCACTCTCAATTGTCGTATCCCTGCTAACACTTGCTGCATCAATGTAGAGTTTTCCACCTTCTTGAACCGTATTATTGATGGAATAGCCTGCATCTTCATATTTAAAGCTATTTATTTCAGAATCTTCAGAATCTTGATTAGTAATATAGATAGTAGCACCATCACTTATTATTGAATTTGTGAGTACTTCAAAGAATAGGTTTTCTAATCTCTCCCTTTCCTCTTCTGAAGACTTGCTTCCTTCTACTATCTGTTTATTCTCTATCCTTTTTGATCCCCCTTTTTTTTCTTTTAATCCCCTCACTTCCAATAACAATTTTTTTGTCTCTTCTAGATGTTCACTGATACTTACTGGTGTTAATAACTTTTCTTTTGGTGTCGCTACTCCATCTGCACTCGCAATCTTGGCAAAAAAACCACTGGTCATTAATGCACAAAAACTTAATTTCAATTTGCGTTGCATTATTCACACTCCATAATTTCAAATTTAAATTCCCCCATTTAGAAAAAAGTGCATAGACCAAAACAACTCAATGCAATTGCTCAACCTCATGTTTTTTAAGATAATAAAGCATTCGATGGACTACACTCTGACAGATCAAATATACACCCTGTGTTTTAAAATGCATGCACAACTAAAAGGTTTAATTTCTTTTTGATACGCTTAAAAAGTGTTATAATTACATCTATGGAAAAATATTTTTGAGATACCAAAGGCTGGTCTATAAATAAGATTGATCCCTCAATAGATAAAAATGGCATTAAACATTAAAGGAAACAGTAATGTTATGAGAGCGGCCTTTATATCCACATATTTCTTCCTCTACAGCATTTAAAACAGTGTCTTTATTCTACTTAACTTGGGTAATCTAAAGAACACTTATTCATGCTCATCAAGCCATAATCATTGTTCTAATATATAAGAAACGTCATAATATCGACTCGACAGTGATTTGAAATTTTTATAATTATAGTCAGTTAACTCATCATTTGATTTGTCATATACTGAAAGGGACATTCTATTCATGTCTATAAACTTAGAAATGCAAGGTACAAGAAACAGAAATTCCCCTCGTCGCATTTTGTTTGCAAGCCTTATTGGCCCAACAATTGAATTCTTTGATTTCTATGTCTTTGCCACTGCCGCAGCTCTCATATTTCCTCATGTGTTTTTTCCAACACAAAATGATCAGATTGCCATTTTACAATCTTTCCTGATCTTTGGAGCAGCCTTTTTTGCCCGCCCCTTTGGATCAATTGTTTTTGGACATTTTGGAGATAAAATTGGAAGGAAAGCAACACTTATCGCTTCTCTTCTCACAATGGGTCTTTCAACAGTCATTATTGGTTTTCTTCCTACTTATGAAACCGCTGGGTGGTTTGCCCCTTTCCTCTTAACCTTGTGCCGTATTGGACAGGGAATGGGATTAGGAGGAGAATGGGGAGGTGCTGTTTTGCTCGCAACAGAAAATGCCCCTCCAGAAAAGCGCGGCTGGTATGCGATGTTCCCCCAATTGGGCGTTCCAATCGGTTTATTTTTATCTATTGCTGTTTATTTAGGTCTGTTGCATTTCCTTGATCATGAGGAACTTTTAGCTTGGGGATGGCGCATTCCTTTTATTGCTTCAGTTGTTTTTATGATTATAGGATTATGGGTCCGTCTTTCAATCAATGAAACTGTTCAATTCAAAAAAACTCTTGAAAGTAAAGAACGTGTCAAAGTTCCTATCATCGATGTCTTTTTAAAATGTCCACGAATCCTATTTCTTGGAATATTTTCTGGTATGGCAACATTTGTTTTGTTTTACTTGGTCACTGCATATTTGTTAAGCTACTCAACAAACCATCTGCAATTGCCATTTTATCAAGCTCTTCAAGTCGAAATTGTTGGTGCTATTTTCTGTGGAATTTTTACTGTCATCACTGGAAAACTCGCTGATCGTATTAGACGTAGAACTTTGATGATTTGGGTTACAATCATCACCGGTATCTATTCTTTTGCAATTCCTTATTTCTTAAATTCTGGAGTTATAGGAGTCCTTGCAATGTCTGTTATCGGTTTGTCTATCATGGGGATGATATACAGTCCTCTTGGTGCTGTTTTGGCTTCACCATACCCAACAGCAATTCGATATACTGGTTCTTCTATTACTTTCAACTTATCGGGTATCGTAGGAGCCTCTCTTGCGCCTTATATTGCAGAATATCTGGTACAACATTTTGATACATCTTATATCGGCTATTATTTGCTTCTTGCTTCTTTTATTTCACTGATTTGCTTCGTCGGATTTACAGATGATGAAATATCCAACTAAAATATAATAAAGAAGAATAAAATAAGTACTGGCAGCAAAAATGCTGCCAGTTTCGTTTTTAAAGACATGGGTTGCGGTATTTTCCACCACAATATTCCTGCGAACAAGGCACTCAAAAAGAAAAATAAAAAATCTGCAATATTGCTTATATAAGCAACAGTAAACATTCCTGATAGGATATGTGTTGTTCCCAACCACGAAACGCAAAAAAAAGCCAATATCACAGCCCATAAAACAAGCAAAATTCGATCAATTATCATGATGCCGTTTCATTTTTTTAATTGTAGTCCATATCTTTAATATGCCTAAAAGAAAAATCACAATAAAAACCCAACGCCCTCCCCCTGATCCTTTCGCAATAAAAAGCGCTGGATTTACTATTCCTATCAATCCTATAAAAATCAGAACAACAGAGATGAGACGCATTAAACCTGTTTTTCCCAACAACGATCTTCAGTCTGTTGCCAATACGTTAAATTATGATTTTCCATTTTATATTTTTTCCACTGTGCACGAACAAGACTCAACTGCTCATCATCTCTACCATCAAATATCACAACAAGCCGTTGATAAGTATCAATATTCGAACATACGGCTCCCTCTATGAGAAAACGAATCTTTGAATCATTCGGATTTTCTTGTCCTGTCGTCAAAAATACAGGCTGAAAGTTTGAATATTGATCACACTCAGTTCCATGTCCAATAAATGATTCATCCGCATAAACCCATAAATGCATATCTATAGAATCGCGTTGTTCTTCACTTACACATTGTATTGTTACCTTCCCAAAACGAGCCAATGCACGCTCTACAAGCGTTGGCAAAATATCTTTCAGCGTTGACTGCGTCAAATGATAGAATAGAATATCCAACCTCTTAAGCCCTTATCACCCTTTTATAAAAAGCTAACATCTTTTTTAGAGAAACTTCCATACCCACAGTATAAAAGGAAACGGTTCAAGATATAAACCCTCTTTTTTGATTGAGATGCATTATCTTTTTGCACGTGTCTTTAAAAGACAAAAAATTTTAATTTCAACGTTAATAAAAAATTTTTTTAAGTTATTTTCTAGATTCTTTGTAGACTATAGTTGAAAATAAAATATAATGTACGGAAAATTTAAAGAGGACCTCATAGGCAATTTTATATTATTTATTTGGTTAAAATATCCAATTCATAGAAGGATATTTTTTCGAACTTTATTACATTTTAACCGAAAGCAGTAAAATATTTGCTATCGAATTAAAGACTGAGGATTTTCCCCAATTTATGCGTATTATTGAGTTCTACATCCTGAAACGTGTCCTTGTTTTGTTTAGTTCTGTTATGATTGCAGCAGTGGGCGTTAGTTGGACAGTACAAATTCTCGCACGGATAAACTTTCTCACAACAAGTAAACAAACACTCCTCACAGTCTTACAATTTTCACTCTCATTGGTTCCTTCTGTTGTTTTTCTTGTCATTCCATTTGCATTAGTAATCGCAATTACAACCATCCTTTCAGCAATGCATCAAGACTCAGAACTTGCTGTCATCAATGCCTCTGGTTTTGCTAAAAGTACTGTTTGGAAACCTATTCTTCTTCTTGCTATTGTTGCATCCTGTATCTCCTTTTCTATAGCTAATTTTGTTGTTCCTCAAGCGCGTCTTCATATGCGACAAATGCTAGCAAGCGCTCATTTTGATCTTATTAATCTATTCATTAGTGAAGGAAGCTTCCAAAAACTCGCTAATAACCTTTACATAGAAATTGGCGAACGAAATCCAAATGGAGCACTTAAACGCCTTTTCATTGCCGACCAGCGTGATCCTAAGACTGATCTTTTTTATTATGCAACAGACGCATCCATTGTGAGCAATAAAAACGGCAGTTTTCTGGTTCTCAATAACGGTGAAATAGAAAGAGTTAACCATCAAAATAACAGTGTTTCAATCGTTCAATTTAGCTCATATACTTTTAGCCTAGGGGAGTTTATCCCCAGTGATAAAGCACCTACTCTTTATCCAAAAGATCGGTCTCTTTCTTATTTACAAAATCCTGATCCAAAAGATCCCTACTATCAACGAAAACCACTCCAATATAAAGCTGAGTTTCACCGCAGATTAACCCAATGGCTCTACCCTATTGTTTTTTCACTTATTGCATTAGCAGCGGCAGGGGATGTATGCTCCCATCGACAAGCTCGTCATTCCGCAAATTTCTCGGCAATTACCCTTTCTTTTCTGGTGTATTGGATAGGATATTTTTTTGCAGAAAAAGCAAAGAACGATCTTGCATACGTTCCTCTCCTTTATATTATGCCCATAGGGACAAGTGCATTTGTTTTTTTTATGCTTTTAACGAATCATAAAATTGGGCTCCCCACAAAAGTTAATGAGATTATTCAAATCGCTTTTCAAAAAGTAATGAACAAATTTGAACATCGAAAATCTCAAGATTCCTCGGATGAAATATCATGATTGGGTGGACACTTGGACGATACTTTTTTATACGTTATCTTAAAATAACTTGTTATTTCTGGGGAAGCATTTTTGTCCTTGCTCTTTTAATCGATTTCACAGAGAACTCCGGTAGGCTGTCCTCCATTCCGCATCATACAGCAAAAGATGCATTTTTCCTCTCTGTTTTACGCATCCCTTTTATCATGCAACAACTTATCCCTTTCATTGCACTCTTTTCTGCAATGGCAACGCTTATCTCGCTCAACAAAAAACTTGAACTTGTGGTGACTCGTTCAATCGGTGTTTCTGCATGGCAATTTCTTATGCCAGCTTGTTTGGGAGCTTTTCTTTTGGGATTATTTTCAGTTCTTCTCATTAATCCACTTGCTGCATGGGGATTTTCTCAAGCAGAAAAAAAGATGACTGAATGGCGCAATAACAATATACTAACACCTCTTCATAATACAGGTATCCACTGGTTAACACAACGTACAAATTTAGGCAGAACAACCATTGGTGCTAAATTTATCACCGACCAAGGACTTTCTCTTATCGATGCAACCTTTGTACAATACAATGACAACGCAACCGTCAAAAATTGGATTAACACCCCAAAAGCAACCTTGAGTAATGGATCTTGGCTATTAACAAATGGAACAATCTATAAAATAGGGCATCCTCCTGAAAAAATTACCGTGTTGCAAATAAAAACCAATCTAAAACCTGAATTTTTAACGGAACGTTTAGCGAATCCCGCGACTATTCCATTTTACCAATTGCCAAAAAAAATTATGATTGCACGTTCATTTGGCTATTCTGCTAATAATTTTGATATGTATTTCCAATCTTTAATTGCATTACCGGCATTACTTGTGGCAATGACCCTCATTGCAGCAACTGTATCTTTAAATTTTACGCGTTTTGGGCAATCTAGAACGTTGATTCTTGGTGGAGTAATAGCTGGGTTTACGCTTTATGTTATTTCCGTACTCGTTCAAGCTTTTGGTAATGCTGGATATATTCCACCAATTATTGCAGCTTGGACACCCGTTGTTATTGCGTTATTCTTAGGAATCTCTTTTTTACTTCATAAAGAGGATGGCTAAGTGAAAGCATTAACACTTAAAAAAATTATTTTAACAAAATTAAGTGCTCTCGCTTTTACAAGTGTTATGGGGGTTATTTTAGGAGGCGCTTTGTCTTATTGTGCGCACGCTCAAAGCCTTATGTCTCCTTCCCAAAGTCGCATTCGAAATCCGGAACGTCCTCTTTTGCTCTCTGCGGATGAACTCATCTACAATCGTGATGAAAACACTGTTTCTGCACAAGGTAATGTCCAAATCGAATATGATGGCAATAAAGTTGTCGCTCAAAAAATTATTTACAATCAAAAAACAGGACGGCTTATAGCACAAGGGAACGTTGAAATTACTGAAAAGGATGGTAATAAAATCTATTCCAACCAAATTGATATGACCAAAGATCTTGGCGAGGGTTTTGTAAACGCCTTACGTATTGATACAGCCAACAATGTTCACTTTTCAGCCCAAAATGCTACACGCAAAAACAATCACATAACAGTCTTTGAAAATGCAACCTATACAGCCTGTGAACCTTGCTCTTATAAACCAGATAGAGACGTCCTATGGAAAATTAAAGCAAGAAAGATCATATGGAATAATAGCATCAAAAAAATTCGGTTTGAAAATAGCAGTTTTGAAGTTTTTGGTGTACCGATTATAAAATTTCCAAATTTTGAGATCTATGATCCAACTGTCAGGCGTGCTAGCGGTCTGCTTACTCCTCATTTTTTTTATACTGATTATCTCGGTATGGGGATAAAGAATTCTTATTTTTGGAATCTCGCCCCTCACTATGATTTTACCCTTTCTTCTACTGTTTATACCCAACAAGGGCTTTTAACCGAAGGGGAATGGCGTCAACGTTTTAAAATGGGCAGTTATAATATTCGCTTTGCTCATATATACCAAATGAAACGGCATAGATTTGATAATGATACGATTGATGCACAGCATAAAAACCGTTATATGCTGTCAACAAAAGGGGACTTTCGTATTAATTCACACTGGACTTATGGATGGGATATCCTTGCACAATCAGATCGGCATTTTAGTCGTGCCTATAAACTTGAAAACTATAGCAATCCTACACAACTTTCTCAGATCTATCTGAATGGTCTTGCAGGAAAAAATTATTTTGATATGCGTTTTTATCATTTTAAAGTTCAAGATTCAATATTGAATGATCCTCATTATGAACGTCACTCTCGGCAAGCTTGGGTCCTACCGCGCATCGATTATTTTTTCACACCAGATGAACCCATTTATAATGGAGAGCTTACCTTCCATAGTAATATGCAATCAATTTATCGTCGTCATACTGACTTCAGTTCTACCGACCAGAACGGAACCCCTCTCAACATAGTAAGACTTTCTGGTATGGCTGGAAATAGTTTGCGTTTAACAAACGAGCTTCAGTGGAAAAAGCGCTTCAACACGCACAACGGACTCATCTTAACCCCCCTTCTCTCTCTACGAGCTGATATCATTACAACCAATGCAAGCGAAAATTATACAGCTTCTACAGAAAAAAATTCCTCATCCGCAATTCATGGTTCAACAATTCGTGGCATGGCAACAGCAGGGTTGGAACTACGCTATCCCTTCCTTATTACAGCGGATCATTCTACACATATTATAGAACCAACCGCACAAATTTTTATACGCAATAATGAACAATATATTGGACAAATTCCTAATGAAGATGCTCAAAGCTTTGTCTTTGATGCAACCACTCTCTTTCAACGAGACAAATTTTCTGGTTATGATCGTGTAGAAGGTGGCACAAGAGCCAATATAGGTCTAAGATATTCTGGAAGCTTTAATGACAATTGGTCTCTTTATAGTCTTGTTGGACAATCCTTTCATCTAGCAGGAAAGAATTCTTTTGCAGAAAAGGACTTTGTCAATGTCGGTATTCATTCTAGCTTAGAGGCAAAACGTTCAGACTATGTTGCAATGTTTGGTGCAACCCATAAAAGTGGTTTTTCCTTAGAAACGCGTGGACGCTTTGACAAAAAGACAGGAAAAATCCGCCGTAGTGAAATCGAAGCATCACAAAAATGGCAAAATTTTTGGGCGGCTCTACAATATGCCTATATCGCAAAGCAACCAGATTATGAATATCCTCAAGAGCGCCAAGAAATTTCTTTTCAAACAGGACTTAAACTAGCAGATTATTGGTCTATTAATAGCAACGCCGGTTATGATTTAGTATCTGGTACATTTGTAAAGCGAGGAATTAGCTTGAATTATACAGATGAATGTTTCGGGTTAACATTCGGTTATCAACAGGTAACGAATCCAGGCAGGAAAACACCCTTGCAAAACTTTAATTTCTCTCTTTCATTGCGTACGATTGCAGATATCGGAAAAAAGATAGATTAATTTATAAAGAGAATGTATCAGTCATTTAACTTATCATTGTTTTTATGAAAGAAAGAGTATATTTTAAGTTGTTGATGAGAATTAATAAACAATGCGAAAGCCTATTCACATGAATAAATTGAAAAAGCGTGTTCTTGCTTTATTTTATATTACGTCTTTGAGCGTAAGCAGCCTGCTAATAAATGGATTTTTGATTCCGACAGTCTTTGCGCAGACTTCTATTGTTGTTACAGTTAATGGCAACCCCATCACAAATTATGATATACAAAGGCGCCTTGCTTTTCTCAGATTACAACAAAAGCAAGGCAATTTGGTGGCACAGGCTAAAAAAGAGCTTATCGATGAAAAGCTAAAAAATATTGAAATAAAACGTCGTAATATTGAAGTAAGCAATGATGAAGTTGATAGAGCTTTTGAGAATTTTGCGACACAAAATAATATGACGATTGATCAGCTCAACCAGATTCTGATCCAAACTGAGATCACTGTGCAACACTTTAAAGATTACATCCGTGGACAAATAGGATGGGGGCGTCTTGTTAGCGCACGCTATCAAGCTGAAACAGGTATGATTAGCGAACAAGAAGCTGTACGCAGGATATTAAAAAATGGTGGTGTAAAACCTTCAACCAATGAATATACATTACAGCGAATTGTTTTTGTCATTCCTGCACATCGTCGTTCAGAAATTTTTGAAAGACGTCAAAGAGAAGCAAGCAATTTTCGTGCACATTTCCGTGGATGTGCCAATGCTCACAATCAAGCAAGAGGTATTTTAGACGTTACTATCCGCCACTTAGGAAAGTTTCTGGAGCCCCAACTTCCCAATGCATGGGAACAAGCTATTCTTGCAACGCCTGCTGGAAAAATGACAAAATTACAAGAAACATCTGATGGAATCGAAGCAATTGCTGTCTGCAAAATAAAAAGAGTTTCTGATGATTATGTCGCTCGACTAATATTTTCTCTTCAAGATAGTAAAAAAAGAAGCCCGCAAAAACTTGAAGAATTAAGCGACAAATATTTAGGAGAACTGCGGCGAGTGGCGCGCATTCAAAATTCATAATGGCTGCTCTTATTGTTAGCGGTGGTGATCCTGCCGGAATTGGTCCTGAAATAGTACTAAAAGCGTGGAGTTTGCGTGTTACGCGCCAAATTCCACCTTTTGTGCTTCTTGCTGATCCAGATGTTATTCGTTCGCGCGCTCGTTTTTTACAGATTGATGTTGAGGTGCAATCTGTTTTAATCAATAATTCCGCAAAAAATTTTCAAAACGCTCTTCCTATCATACCGTTAAAAAACAAACAAAGTGATCAATTAGGTATACCTTCATCGAATAATTCCGCTGGAATCATTGAAGCAATTCAACGCTGTGTTCAATTAATTCAAAATGGCCATGCATGTGCACTTATTACTTGTCCTATTGCAAAAAAGAATCTTTATGATGCCGGTTTTCAATTTCCAGGTCATACAGAATTTTTAGCCGATTTAGCCCATAAAGCTTTTCATAAATGTTACCATCCAGTTATGATGTTAGCAGGACCTCGATTAAAAACAGTACCAATAACTGTTCATATTCCATTTAAAAATGTTCCTTCACAACTTACCCGTGATTTAATTGTTCAAACGGTACTTATTACTGAATGTGACTTAAAAACACGGTTTAAAATAACGTCACCCCGACTAGCTGTTGCTGGTCTTAATCCTCATGCTGGAGAAGGAGGTGCAATGGGAAAAGAAGATATTGAAGTTATCACTCCTGCTATTGAATATCTTAAAAAGAAAGGACTCAATATTGCAGGACCGCTGCCTGCCGACACAATGTTCCATGAATGCGCAAGAAAGGCATATGACGTTGCCATTTGTATGTATCATGATCAAGCCCTTATCCCTGTTAAAACATTAGACTTTGATAGCACGGTTAATGTCACGTTAGGTCTCCCTTTTATTCGCACGTCTCCAGATCACGGAACTGCTTTTGACATTGCTGATAAAGGGATAGCCTCTCCCGAAAGCTTTATTGCTGCTCTTAAACTTGCAAATCAACTTGCCGAAAATAGTTTAATACCATGCCAATAGATAATCTCCCTCCTCTACGTGAGGTCATTGATATATATGGATTACAAGCACATAAATCTTTGGGGCAAAATTTTCTTTTTGATCTTAATTTAACATCTAAAATTGCTCATCACGCAGGTAATATAGAAGGAAAACCTGTTCTTGAAATTGGTCCTGGTCCTGGAGGTCTCACACGTGCCTTGCTAGCAAAGGGTGCCATTGTAACAGCAATAGAACGCGATGAACGCTGCATACCAGCTCTCTTAGAAATAGAAAAACACTATCCTAAAAAATTAAAAATTATTTGTAATGATGCACTGAAGCAAGACTTCTCAAAACTCTTTGAAACAAGCCCCGAAAAACCTCGCATTATTGCAAATCTTCCCTATAATATTGGGACACAACTCTTATTAAATTGGCTTTTGACTGAACCATGGCCTCCTTTTTATGAATCAATGACATTGATGTTTCAACGTGAAGTTGCCAAACGGATTACAGCTAAACCCCAATCTACTCATTATGGACGTCTTAGTGTCTTAACTGGCTGGCGTACCACTGCTAAAATTGCTTTTGATGTGCCCCCTCAAGCCTTCATACCAATACCTAAAGTAACTTCTTCCGTTGTTCATATTATTCCGCGAATACAACCTCTTGCCTGCTCTGCACAAAAACTAAGCCTCGTCACAAAAACCGCCTTTGGACAAAGACGAAAAATGCTTCGTCAAAATCTCAAAACACTTGGAGGTGAAGTGCTATTAGAAAAAGCTGGAATTGATGGAACACGCCGTGCTGAAACGCTCTCGGTTTCAGAATTTGTAACTTTAGCGCATCTAGTGCTCTAAAAAATTGCACTTTTTGTTATGCAACCTTTTTTAATCAAGACATTTATCGATCTTTTCAGCAATAAGCCCATCAACAAAAGAGTCAAGATAAGAACAGCGCTCGCGTTTTACGGTTTCAGCTAAATAAATTGATTTAATAAAAGATAAAGACTGATCTAAATCTTCGTTAATCACAACATAATCATAAGAACGCCAATGCTTTAACTCCGTTCGTGCATTTTCCAATCGTAAATTGATGATATCTTGACTATCTTCTGCTCGACGATGTAAACGCGAAACAAGCTCTTTCATTGATGGTGGAAGGATAAAAACAGATACAGTGTCTCCTAGCATCTTTTTTTGCAGCTGCTCGGTACCTTGATAATCAATATCAAATAACATATCACGGCCAGTACTCAATGCGTTCTCAACAGTTTCACGTAAAGTGCCATAATAATTCCCGTGAACTTCTGCCCATTCAATAAATTCATCTCTATCACGCTTATATTCAAACTCTTCCTTTGAAATAAAGTGATAATGCAGTCCATCTACTTCACTAGGACGCCTTTTCCTTGTGGTCATACTTACGGAAAGCTCTAATTTTCCATCTTTTAGAAGTAATCGAGAAATTGTTGATTTACCAGCACCTGAAGGAGAAGAGAGAATAAATAAAAAACCGCGGCGTTGATTTATTTTTATAGCACTCAATTTACTTTCGAAGACTGTCATTACATCACTCTACTTTGTTCATAAATGTTTCTCCAAAATTTGAATTATACATTATCTCAACCTTTCCCCTAATCAATGTGTTTTCTTAGCAGTTATCAATGTTATTCTGCTCTTTTTTGAGATAAGTTATTAGCAGTGTATTCACTGCTTTCTTAAATATTTTTATCCATACGCTAATCCCACTTGTGACAGACAAGAAAATGATTTTTTATCATTCTCATAAAAAGTTTAAAGAGAAAAATTTTACTATATTTTGCATTCTCATTTACGATGCAAAAAGATGTATTATCATTATAAATTCAATGTCTTGCCTTTAATTCTCGCCACTTGCGAACATTCACATTATGTTCCTCTAAAGTTCGAGAAAAAACATGCCCTCCTGAACCATCAGCAACAAAATAAAGTGCATCACTGCTTGGTGGATGTGCCACCGCTTTCAAAGAATCTCGACCTGGATTTGCAATAGCTGTTGGAGGCAAACCATTAATTTTATAAGTATTATATGGTGTTTGCTTCTCAAGATCTGAACGATAAATTGCACGACCTGATGGTTTTCCTTTTCCTCCAAAGAGACCATAAATAACTGTTGGATCCGATTGAAGACGCATATGCTTTGTAAGGCGGTTATAAAATACCGCGGCAACCATTGGTCTTTCTGCTGCAATTCCCGTTTCTTTCTCAACAATTGAGGCTAATATAACAAATTCATCAATTGATTTAATGGGTAAATCAGGTGAACGCGTAGCCCATATAGCATGAATTAATTTTGTCTGCCCTTCACGCAATCTGTTTACAATCTCTTTACGCGTTGTCCCCCGAATAAAACGAACAGTATCCGTCATTAAACAGCCCTCTGGAGGCAAAATTTTTGGAAGATCTCCAATCAAAATTTCATTCGCAGCTAATCGATCGAAAACTTGCTGAACCGTTAAACCTTCAGGTACTGTAAATGTATACTCAATAGATTTTCCTTTCACAAGAATATCCATAATATCCTGCATCGAAGAATGAGCCGGAATTAAATATTCACCAGCCTTCAGATGCGTTGTTTTTTGGTGATAACCAACCCCATAAACAAAAATATCCGATGATCGAATGAAACCGCGTTTTTCTAGCAATGCAGCAATTTCACGAATTCCTGTGCCAGGATGGATAAGAACAATTTGTTCCTCCTCAATTTTTCCCTTTTCTTCAAAAATACTTTTTCCAATATAAAGAGGAATACTTATGGCGAAAAGAATAACCACAATCAGCATAAGAAAAAAATGACCGAGAATAACCAACGGATTACGGACGATAGATGATTTCTTTCGTTTTTTATGTACTAACATGTCATAACTATCTGCTAAATGATTCGAAGAGGAATCACTTACGTCCTTTAATGATTTTCCATTTTTCACATCGGACATAACCCCTCAATAGCGATTAAGGACAATATTATAATTTCTCATTCACCTTATAACAAAGTAGAAAACTCAAAAGCAGAAATTAAATAAAAATACTTATTATCCCCTAAAACGTCGCATCACCAACGATGCATTTGTCCCACCAAATCCAAAAGAATTAGAAAGAATCGTATCAATCTTTCGTTCACGCGGTTTGTGTGGTACAAGATCGATTTTCGTTTCAATCGATGGATTGTCAAGATTAAGTGTCGCTGGGGCTATATTATCCCGTATAGCTAGAACAGAAAAAATAGCCTCAGCAGCACCGGCGGCACCAAGTAAATGCCCGATAGATGATTTCGTTGATGACATGGATACTTGTGGTGCATAATTCCCTAAAACACGCTCAACAGCTGCTAGCTCTATGGAATCAGCCATCGTTGATGTACCATGAGCATTAATATAATCAAGTTCACTCACATTCACTTGTGCACGCTTAAGAGCAGCCATCATACTACGCTGAGCCCCTTCACCACTTTCTGAAGGCGCTGTAATGTGGTAAGCGTCACCAGATAAACCATAGCCAATAACCTCAGCATAAATACGCGCTCCTCGTTTTTTGGCGTGTTCCAGCTCTTCTAAAACAACAACTGCTGCTCCTTCCCCCATCACAAAACCATCACGATCAGCATCATAAGGACGTGACGCCCGTTCAGGATCATCATTGCGACAAGTAGAAAGAGCTCTACAAGCTGCAAAACCTGCAAGAGATATCCGATTTATCGGAGATTCGGTTCCCCCTGCCACCATGACATCTGCATCACCAAACATAATCAAACGTGCTGCATCACCAATCGCATGCGCCCCTGTCGAACAAGCCGTTACAACAGAATGATTAGGCCCCCGTAAACCATATTGAATAGACACATAACCAGAAGCAAGATTAATCAAACGACCTGGAATAAAAAAAGGAGAAACACGACGAGGTCCCTTATCACGAAGCGTATAACCAGCTTCAACAATGCCCTCAACTCCCCCAATTCCCGAACCAATTAACACACCTGTACAAATCTGATCTTCATCACTCTTAGGAAACCATTCGGCATCTGCAAGCGCTTGGTTAGCAGCAGCCATTGCATAAACAATAAATGCATCAACTTTACGTTGCTCTTTAGGTTCCATATACAAATCAGCATTATAGGTCCCCTCTGTTCCATCCCCTAAGGGGATACGCCCAGCAATCTGGCATGGCAAATCTGACACATCAAACTCAGTGATACGTCGGACACCACTTCTTCCTTCAAGAAGTCGTTTCCAACTATATTCAATATTACCAGCTAATGGAGATACCAATCCTAAACCAGTAACAACAACACGTCTCATAACTTCTAACCTTGAACTAAACTTCACCTCTCAAAGCTCTCTTTTCAAAAGAGCTCCGAAGAATATAGGCAAAAGCAATTTATGCCTTTGCCCTTTAGTAATCATGCAGAAGCTTTATCAATGAACTTGACTGCATCACCAACTGTGAAAATCGTTTCAGCAGCTTCATCTGGAATTTCTACCCCAAACTCTTCTTCAAAAGCCATAACGAGTTCAACCGTATCAAGGCTATCAGCCCCTAGATCATCGATAAAGCTTGCATTTTCTACAACTTTATCAGCATTAACCCCAAGATGTTCCACAATAATTTTCTTAACGCGCTCTACTGTATCACTCATGTTGAAATCCTCGAATTTATATTTTCCTATAATTTGGTTAACTATATCGGCTCATCTAATCAAGCAATAGATGCATTACTTTAAAAGATTTTAGCAATGATTTAAAACATCCTGTGGATATCCCCTACAAAATGAACTAATTTGACATTCCGACATCAATTGATCAACGACCATGTTCAAGAAATAGATGCATCTTTCTATTTCAATCGTTACTATCTAAAATAATACAAATCATAAATCAATGTGGAATAAAATAAATACTCAAATCATTGCCATTCCACCATTGATATGGAGTGTTTGACCTGTCGTATAGGCTGCTTCATCGCTTGCTAAATAAACAGCAGCAGCAGCTATTTCTTGCCCACTCCCCATACGCTTCATTGGAATCGCAGCCATAATTGCTTCTTTTTGCTTTTCATTAAGCTTGTTTGTCATTGCAGATTTAATAAATCCTGGAGCAATACAATTGATAGTGATGTTTCGCGAAGCAATTTCTTGTGCCAATGCTTTAGAAAAACCTATCAATCCTGCTTTTGCAGCACAATAATTCGTTTGTCCAGGATTTCCCACAACACCAACAACAGATGTAATGTTAATAATCCTTCCATAACGGCGGCGCATCATAGAATGTATTAATTCACGCGTCAAAAGAGAAGCTGCTGTTAGGTTAACTTCTAAAACATCATCCCAGTCTTTATCTTGCATACGCACAAAAAGACCATCCCTAGTAATTCCCGCATTGTTAACCAAAATATCGACGCCATCCATTTCTCTTTCTGCAACTTCAGCCAATTGTTTAATCGATTGGCGCTCAGAAAGATTAGCGGGAAATACAAAAACATTCTGCCCTAATTCTGTTGCTACTTCTCTAAGCTTTTCTTCACGTGTTCCATGAAGTCCAACAATGGCTCCTTGTGCATGAAAGCAGCGTGCAATTGCCTCACCAATTCCTCCCGAAGCTCCCGTTACAAGAGCTTTACGTCCTGTTAGTCTAAACATTTTTTTAACTCCTTATAGATTAAACGCCAAGCATGCTCAGCGCTGATTCTATTTCATCAACTGTTCCAATTGTTACCCCCTTTATATCTTTGTTAATACGACGCGTTAAACCTGTTAATACTTTTCCAGAACCAACTTCAAAAAGCGTATCAACCCCATTAGCAGCGATCCATTCTATTGTTTCACGCCATCGCACCCTCCCAGTCACTTGTTCAACAAGAAGAGTAGTAATACGCTCTGGATTGCTCTCAGGTGCAACAGAAACATTGGCAATCAAAGGAACAATCGGGGGCATTTTGTTAACAGTCAAAAGTGCTTTCTTCATGGCATCAGCAGCAGGTTGCATTAAAGATGAATGAAAAGGTGCAGAAACTGGAAGAAGAAGTGCACGTTTTGCACCTTTTGTTGATGCAATCTCTACCGCTGTCTCAACTGCTTTTGCTTTACCTGAAATAACAATTTGCCCACCACCATTATCATTAGCAATCTGACATAGTCCTTCTCCAGAAACAGTTTCGCAAATTTCTTCCACAATATGCTCTTCCAAACCAATCAGTGCTGCCATAGAACCTTCACCAACCGCGACAGCAGCCTGCATAGCATTGCCACGAATACGCAAAAGTCTTGCCGTATCTGTGAGAGTAAATGTACCAGCAGCACAAAGAGCCGAATATTCACCTAAAGAATGACCAGCAACAAACCTTACCTTTTCTTCTATACGAAGCCCTAATTGTTTCATCACACGAATGACAGCCATGGATACAGCCATTAATGCCGGTTGTGCATTTGCTGTTAACGTTAAAACATCTGCTGGTCCTTCAAAAATGACCTTGGATAATTTCTCACCCAAAGCATCATCAACTTCCTCGAAAACCATCCGTGCGGCAATAAATTGCTCTGTAAGCGCCTTCCCCATACCAACAAGTTGACTTCCCTGCCCTGGAAAAATAAAAGCTGCACCCATTTATCAACTCCTAAAATTGTACAATTAAATTATTCTCTTTTGACCTTATTCATCCGCACAAATCAAGATAAAGCCCTTTATTTAAAACGAATACCACTCTTAAAATTATATTTTAAAGGCGGAATTTGATATAAAAACTTAGGAAAGTAGGGAGCTATAAACTGAATAACACCCAAACTTATGAGACTTCCTAAAATTGCACCTGCTAAAATATCAAAGGGATAATGTACACCCACAAAGATGCGCGCCCAACAGATCAAGCACAAAAACACCGTGGCAAATTTAAAAGCAACCTTGTATCGGTAAAAATAAAAGTTAGCTGCATAAGATGCAATGGTCAAGGCATGATTACTAGGAAAAGAAGCTGTTGCACGATGTTGAATAAGCGGTGTTGTCAACCCTACCACGAATGGGCGAGGATGAAAATAAAAAAGAGAAATGAGATAACCTATGAAAAGAGCAGCACAAATACTCATGCAAATGCTTAGCACGACACATCGTTCCCTCTCCCCACCACAAAACCACAATGCACAAAGATGGAGAGGAATAATATAAATTAAAAACTTTGCACAAAAAATACTAAACAAAACTACAATCGACCAAGCTTGATGATTACCGACAAACATTTCAAAGAGTGTAACATCAATCTGGTTTAAAAAGTCCATTTTTCTCTCCTTTACCTCTATGTTACAGTATTATCTTTTTGTAAAAGAGGGAAATATATCAAGATTTAACAAATCAATTTTTTTATGTGCATAAACTTGCTATTTTAAAAGATAACCTGTAGATATGAAATATTCGTTGCCGGCACTTTAGCTGGAGGTTGAACGGAGGGCTGTAAAATATCAGTAGGAAATACAATGTTTCCGGCCTCCCGTGTCTCCGCTCTCGGATGTCTCGAATCGTAAACGCGTCCTTTCTTCTTTGGATTTCCAAAAAAGACAAGTCGCAGAGGCTTTGCGCTAAAACCGGTGAGATTTAATTGAAGAAAGGCAAAACAATGGCTCTTTATGAACATATGTTCCTTGCCCGACAAGACATTACACCGCAGCAAGTTGATGAACTTTTGAGTCTCTACAAAGGTGTCATTGAAGCACATGGTGGAAAAGTTGGGCGTATAGAAAATTGGGGACTTCGTCCTCTTGCTTATCGCATTCGTAAAAACCGTAAAGCTTATTATACCTTGGTCAATATTGATGCACCAGCTTCAGCAATTGCTGAAGTGGAGCGTCAGATGCGCATCAATGAGGATATTTTGCGTTATATGACCATTCGCGTAGAAAAACACGAAAAAGAAAAATCTGCTATGCTCTCACACCTTGATCGCAATAGTCACATTGGACACGATGAAGAGCGTCCTCGTTTTCCACGTCGTCAACGTGAAAATACTATAGAAGGGGTAGAATGATGACTGATACTAATCAAAACTCTGCACGTCGCCCCTTTCATCGTCGTCGTAAAACATGTCCTTTTTCAGGGACCAATGCTCCAAAAATTGATTATAAAGACATCAAGTTGTTACAACGTTATATTTCCGAACGTGGAAAAATTGTTCCTTCACGGATTACTGCTGTTAGTCAGAAAAAACAGCGTGAATTAGCTAATGCTATCAAACGTGCTCGCTTTTTAGGCTTACTTCCGTACGTTATAAAGTAAACGATCAATACGTTATGCAACTGGAGAGTTTCTCCAGTTGCTTTCTTATATGGTTTTAAAAAATAGCTTGTTGCATCCTATGTTAAGCTATTACATGTCAAAGTTGGGGTATTGACACGCCCCTAACTGCAAAAAGCAGGACAGCAATAAATGAAAAAAAATCGTACCTATGAGATATTAATCGGTATTTTAGCAGGATTATTTGCTGTTGTAATAGGAATGGCAATCATCAGTGTTGCAAATATCGCGCCCTTTTTTTCTCTTCTTCTTGGCTGCTTTCTTTCATTGCCAATTTTTATTGTTGCGTTCGGTCAAGGAACACTAGCCAGTCTCATCGCCCTCATAAGTGCCACTGTTGTTCTTATCATAACCACTAATACCTATATTGCTCTTGGCTTGATGTTCTTATTTTTCCTTCCTGCTGTCTATGCTTCTTGGCTTCTTGGGCTTGCACGACCAGCGCAAAAAGAAAACGAACTGATATGGTATCCATTATCATCGGTTATTTTTCATTTAACTAATTTTATCGCTCTTATAGCAACTTTCATTGGGCTCTATGTTCAAACCCGTCCTTCCACACCCGTCATTGCAAAAAAAATCACCGAAAACATAGCACAAACTCTGCAACAATCACAGTCAATAAAAGAAGCCGATATACGCGCTTTTAGTGAGCTTTTAATGACGCATCCAGCAACTTTTACTGCTGTTTCTTTGACTCTTTATAGTTTGGTTTTTCTCATTGCTAACCTTTACTTTTCCATGATAGCAGCACAACACATGAAATGGCTGAAAAGACCTCGTGATGATTGGAGCCAAACTCTCCGCCTTCCAATTTCTGGAATTGTTATTTTCATTATTGTTTGCATAGCATCGATGATTGAGTTGAGCGCTTCTCTTAACTTGAGTACCCGTGTCTTTAGTACTGCATACACTGTCATCATATTAATTAGCGGTCTAGCATATCTTCACAATATTACAAAAGGGGTAAACGGTCGGATTATTATACTTTCTCTTGTTTATATTGCTATTTTAACAGTCGTTTTTACTCCACCTATTGTTTTCATGATGCTTTTGATGGGAATTTGGGCTGCTATTCAATATAATTTTCAATCACGCAAAAAACTCCACTAAATTTATTTGTTCGAAAGGAAAAACTATGGATATTATTTTACTTGAGCGCATTCCTCGTCTTGGTCAAATGGGTGATATTGTCTCAGTTAAAGATGGTTATGCGCGTAATTTTCTCTTGCCTCAAGGTAAAGCTTTACGTGCAAATGAAGCCAATAAAAAACATTTTGAGATACAACGTGCACAACTTGAAGCACGTAATCTTGAACGCAAAAGCGAAGCGCAAAAAGTTGCTGAAAAACTTGATGGACAATCATTCATTGTTGTTCGTTCTGCTGGTGAAACAGGACAACTTTATGGTTCTGTGTCAACACGTGATATTGCTGAAATTATAACAGATGAAGGCTTTTCTATTGGGAGAAATCAAGTCGAACTTAACCATCCAATAAAAATGATTGGTCTTCACACTATCACTCTTAGCTTACATCCTGAGGTTCAAATTTCTGTGATTATTAATGTTGCGCGTTCTACCAGTGAAGCACAACGCCAAGCAGAAGGTGAAACTCTCACTTCTGCTAAAGAAATATATAATATTCAAGAAGAATTATTAGAAGAAAGTCAGGAAGAATTATTGGCAGAAGAAATTAATGACAACGATATAAACAGTTCTCATCAAGAAGCTTAATTGCTATTTTTGCTTTCTGTTTTATATTTTTTATTCCATTTTAAATATTGCTCATAAAATACTCACACTTTAAAAGTGAGTATTTTATGGCCATCATACATAAAGAACCTAATTTTTATGAAAGCATTAGCAATATATTATTTAAAGGCATTACATGCCGAGAATGATGATATAACTAAGAGGAAATATCTTTTGTTTTCAGCATATAAAGCAAAAATAATTTAAAGTTCTACCTTTCAGGGTAAGGCTTGTATGAGCGGTAAGTTGATTGTATCCTCACATGATCTGAAATAATTTCAGTTATAAAAGAGTAATTCTGCTTACACAGATATTGGAATCTTAAGGTCATGTAACTTCAAAATACTTAAATTTAGAGTACCAAAACTTCCACTTTAAAATTACGTATTATAAAATAAAATAGATAGACGTAACACAAATAATATACAAATGATAAATGAGCAACGAAAAGAGAGCTTTGAAAAATTATATAATTTTAACTTAAAATGAAGGTTTGTAGCTCTATTCTTTTAATTATACGATTTTCAATTTATCGCCTAAAGTAGCTAGACTTGGAATTTTAGTGGAAAAATATTATGGAAGAAACTAACGTTGTTAATGTAGGCTCTTCAAAAAAAGAAGATTCTCCTTCTTTTCGGCAACTTCCGTATAATATTGAAGCTGAACAGGCATTGCTTGGTGCCATCTTTATCAACAATGATTCTCTTGACCGCGTTTCAGATTTTCTAAAACCAGAACATTTTTTTGAACCATTGCATCAAAAAATTTATCATGTTTTATCTCACCTTATTAAAACAGGAAAACGTGTAGATCCAGTTACAATCAAGCCCTATATCCAAATGGAAGAAAAAATTGGAGATATTACTGTCTACCAGTATGTTGTTCGCTTAGCCACAGAGGCAGTCACTATTATTAACGCTGAAGATTATGGACGCGTTATTTACGATCTTTTTATCCGCCGGTCTTTGATTAACCTTGGAACTCAAGTTGTCAATACAGCCTTTGATGCTCCTGTAGAGCTCACGCCTACCCAACAAATTGAAACTGTTGAAAATCAGTTATTTGAGCTAGCAGAAAAAGGGAAATATGGAGGTGGATTTGAAAATTTTAATGAGGCTATCAAAAAAGCTATCGATATGGCAAGTGCTGCGAAAAAGCGCTCTTCACAATTATCCGGGATAGCCACCCATATTAAAACACTTGATGAAAAAATGGGAGGATTACAAGCATCTGACTTAATTATCCTTGCGGGACGCCCTGGTATGGGTAAAACCTCACTGGCTACCAATATTGCCTTTAATATTGCTAATGCTTATAATCGTAATGCCAATATCCAAGAAAATGAAGGCGGCATTGTAGGATTCTTCTCACTTGAAATGTCCTCCGAACAGCTTGCAACACGTATTATTTCTGAACAAACAGAAGTCTCTTCTTCTGATATTCGGCGTGGTAATATTTCAGATGAACAATTTTCAAAAATTATTCGTGCGGTGAACCAACTACAAAAGGCACCACTTTATATTGATCAAACTGGGGGAATATCAATTACGCAATTAGCTGCTCGTGCGCGACGTCTCAAGCGACAACATGGCTTAGATATCTTGTTTATTGACTATATCCAACTCATGACAAGCAGTTCAAAGCGTTCATCAGAAAACCGTGTTCAAGAGATCACAGAAATTACCACAGGATTAAAAGCATTAGCGAAAGAATTGAACATTCCTATTATCGCTCTCTCTCAACTTTCACGTCAAGTAGAAAATAGAACAGATAAACGTCCACAACTTTCAGATTTACGTGAATCTGGTTCAATTGAGCAAGATGCCGACATTGTTCTGTTTGTCTATCGCGAAGAATATTATCTCAAAAATGAAGAACCAAAGTTAGGTAGCTTGGAACATACAAAATGGCAAGAAATAATGGACAAAGCTTTTGGAAAAGCTGATGTTATTATTGCAAAACAGCGCCATGGGCCGACAGGAATCGTGCCACTTGCCTTTCAATCTGATTTCACACGATTCAGTGATCTGGCCGATAGCAATTATCTTCCAGAGCAAATTGGTTAAATCAACATGGTGCGTAATCGTATTCAATTTATCTGCCAAAATTGTGGAACTGTCCATTCTCGTTGGGCGGGAAAATGTAGTGCTTGTGGAGAATGGAATTCCCTTATCGAAGAAACTATAAATGGCGGCATAGGAAGTGCTCCTAAGCAGAATGCTCGTAAAGGACGCATCGTCACACTCACATCTCTTTCTGGAAATATCGAAGATGCTCCACGTATTCATTCTGGTATTGCTGAACTTGATCGTGTTACCGGTGGAGGCTTTGTCCGTGGATCGGCACTCCTTGTTGGTGGTGACCCGGGTATTGGTAAATCAACATTGCTGACACAAACAGCCGCTGCTTTATCACGTAAAGGATATAATGTCATCTATGTTTCAGGTGAAGAGGCTATTGCGCAAATTTGTCTGCGCGCACAAAGGCTTGAAGCTAACAATACAGAAGTGAAACTTGCTGCTGAAACCAATGTTGAAGATATTCTGGCAACCTTAAGCCAACATAAAAACCTTGATATGGTGATTATCGATTCGATTCAAACCCTATGGTCAGATACAGCAGATTCATCACCCGGCACTGTCACACAAGTACGTATCGGTGCTCAAGCAATGATCCGCTTTGCCAAGAAAACAGGAGCCGCCGTTGTTCTTGTTGGTCATGTTACAAAAGATGGGCAAATTGCTGGTCCTCGAGTTGTTGAACATATGGTTGATGGCGTTCTCTATTTTGAGGGTGAAGGAGGACATCATTATCGCATTCTTAGAACTGTAAAAAATCGCTTCGGACCAACAGATGAAATTGGTGTCTTTGAAATGTCTGATAAAGGATTACGCGAAGTGATAAATCCATCCGAATTGTTTTTAGGAGAACGTAATGAAAAAGCACCAGGTGCTGCTGTTTTTGCGGGAATGGAAGGGACACGCCCGATACTCGTAGAAATTCAAGCGCTTGTTGCTCCTTCTTCCCTTGGGACACCAAGACGTGCGGTTGTCGGATGGGATGGAAATCGCCTTTCTATGATTCTTGCCGTTTTAGAAGCCCATTGCGGCATTCGTTTTGGACAGCATGATGTCTATCTGAACGTAGCAGGTGGATATCGCATATCAGAACCCGCTGCTGATTTAGCTGTAGCCGCTGCTTTGGTATCCTCTCTTGCCAATATCGCATTGCCAACGGATTATGTATATTTTGGTGAAGTCAGTCTTTCAGGAGCTACCCGCGCTGTTTCACATTCAGCACAGCGCATCAATGAAGCAAAAAAACTCGGCTTTCAAGGAGCATTTCATCCCACAACAACAACCGAAATGATAAAGTCGCTCAATTTTCAACAAAAAACTTTCTCCGACCTTCCCGAACTCGTTGCTACTCTTACCGTAAGTAAAAAATGATCTGCACCACAGATATGATAATATAGAAAAAACTCTATAAAATACAAAAGATCCTTGCTATAAGAACAAAAAATATATTTGTACACAGACTTATAAGAACACAACTTTATGTATAAGGAACAAACAAATGATCATAACAATCCTTGATGGAATTGTCGTAGTAATCATCCTGTTGTCCGCTTTTCTTGCTATGCTTCGAGGGTTTTCACGTGAAGTGTTATCGTTGATTTCTTGGGCAGTTGCAGCTATTACGACACTGTTTTTATTCAAGCCTGTCTTACCTTTCTTTGAACACTATCTCTCTAATAAAATGATTGCATTGATCACAACATTGGTCACGATTTTTATTATTGTTCTCATTATTACTTCAATTATTACAATGAAGATCTCTGATTTTATTATTGATAGTCGAATTGGTATCCTTGACCGTGCTATTGGTTTTATTTTTGGAGCACTTCGCGGTTTACTTATCATGGTCATCGGTATGTTGCTGATTAATGCACTGATTAAACCCGAGCTTCAAGCGAATTGGTTAAAAAATGCAAAAACAAGGCCTATTTTAGATTCACTAGGACAAAAAGTTTGGGAAATACTCCCAAAAGATATTGGATCTGTTCTCGAAAAGGCGGAAAATTTGTTTAAAGACAGCAATAAACATACGTATGAGCAACACTCTCATAAAAAGATAATTTTAAAAAATAAAGAATAGTTTTTCATGAGGAAAGAGAACTAAATGATGTAAAATGTGATATTAATGATTCCTCCGTATCACAACTGAAAGAATATGATGATAAAAAGTGATGTTTTCTGTCAAGAATTTTCGTTAGATGATGATACCCTTCATGAAGAATGTGGCGTTTTTGGTATTCTTGGGCATGAAGATGCAGCAACATTAACAGCTCTTGGACTCCACGCACTTCAGCATCGTGGGCAAGAAGCAGCTGGTATTGTTTCCTACCATAATAAAATGTTTCATCAAGAAAAGCATTTAGGTCTTGTTGGTGATCACTATACAAATCCTACAACACTTGCACGCTTACCAGGAAATCGCGCTATTGGACATACCCGTTATTCAACAACTGGAGAAGTAGCATTACGCAATGTTCAACCCCTTTTTGCTGAATTAAAAGCTGGAGGCATTGCTATTGCTCATAATGGTAATCTTACCAATGGTCTTACATTACGCCGTGAACTCATCGCTTCTGGAGCTATCTGTCAATCAACATCAGATTCAGAAGTTTTTCTTCATCTTATTGCCCGCTCACGTTATGAATCGTCCTCTGATCGTTTTGTTGATGCAATTCGGCAAGTAGAAGGTGGGTATGCTATGTTAGCGCTCACACGTACAAAGCTTATTGCTGCACGCGATCCAACAGGGATTAGACCCCTTGTGATGGGGGAACTTGATGGTAAGCCTATTTTTTGTTCTGAAACTTGTGCTCTTGATATTATTGGAGCAAAGTATGTCCGTGATGTTAAAAATGGGGAGATCATCATATGTGAAATACAAAAAAATGGGGAAATTACTAAAAAAATTATAAAACCCAAAAATGAAAAACCAGAAAAACTTTGCTTGTTTGAATATGTTTATTTTGCCCGTCCGGACTCAATCGTTGGAGGGCGTAGTGTCTATGCAACACGCAAAAATATGGGAATCCGTTTAGCACAGGAAGCCCCTTGTGAGGGTGATGTTGTGGTTCCTGTTCCTGATGGAGGAACTCCTGCCGCAATTGGCTATGCACAAGAAATTGGAATTCCCTTCGAGCTTGGTATTATCCGTAATCACTATGTTGGCCGTACTTTTATCGAACCAACACAACAAATTCGTGCTTTTGGTGTCAAGTTAAAACATTCTGCAAACCGTCCTGTGATTGAAAGAAAACGTGTTATTCTTGTTGATGACTCTATTGTACGTGGAACAACATCTCTTAAAATTGTGCGAATGCTCCGTGATGCAGGAGCAAAAGAAGTTCATATGCGCATTTCTAGCCCGATGATTTTCTATCCCGACTTTTATGGTATTGATACACCTAAAGTTGAAAGCCTTTTAGCAAATCAATATCCAGATTTAAAATCTATGTGTGATTTTATTGGAGCAGATTCATTAGAATTTCTTTCAACGGATGGATTATATCTTGCTGTAGCAGGGGAAAAACGGAATAACGCCGATCCACAATTTACTGACCATTATTTTACTGGATATTATCCTACGCAACTGGTTGATCAAGAAAATCTCTCCAAAACTCATCAATCATCTGTTCTTAAAACAAGAGATTAATGATGACAAAATGTGACTTTAGTCTCCATGGGCGTGTTGCACTTGTTACTGGCGCATCAAGAGGAATTGGCTATTATTTGGCACTCGAGCTTGCTGCACGCGGCGCTCATATTATTGCTCTTGCACGAACAGTCAGTGGACTTACTGAATTAGATAATCAAATCCGAGAAAAAGGGGCTCATGCAACCCTTGTTCCCCTTGACTTGCATCATATGGAAAACATCGATACTCTTGCTATCTCAATTGCCAAACGCTGGAAAAAACTTGATATTATCGTTGCAAATGCAGGAATCCTTGGAACACTCTCACCAATAGCGCATATAGAAAACACGGTATTTGAAGATGTTTTTCAAATAAATCTTTTCAGCCAATGGCGCTTAATGAAAGCTGTTGAGCCTTTATTACGTGAATCTGATGCTGGACGAGCCATTCTGTTATCCTCAAGCGTTGCGCATGCTGCGCGCCCTTTCTGGGGAGCTTATGCAGCCTCTAAAGCGGCTTTAGAGATGATTGCCCGCTGTTGGGCAGAAGAACTCAAACAAACCCCTATTAAGATTAATTGTGTCAACCCTGGTGCCACACGCACTGCCATGCGCGCTGAAGCTATGCCCGGTGAAGATCCACAAACTCTCCCTTCACCACAAGAGGTTGCAAAAAAGATAGTACATTTGTTATCACCTGATTTAAAGGAAACTGGAAAACTCTTTAATGTTCATAAAAATCGGTTTGTAGATTATCATGTACCTGATTGATCATCATCGGAGAAGTAAATCGTTTAACTCTCTCTTTTTCCTGTGCTTCTCAACAGAAGAATGAAACACTTTATGATTCTTGGATAGATTTAGCATCAGCCTTTTTCTCTTCTAAAGTAGCACGTTTATTATAAGCGATAAAACTACAGGGGAGAAAAATCATATAGCTAACAGCTGTAATCAATAAAGTTTTCCATGTGTAAGTCGCAAGAAAACCGACATAAATAACAATGACCAACATGCACGGTATAACGATATCGCGCCTTAAATTTTGATCAATTGTTTTTGCATTCCATACTGGTAAACGACTAATCAAAAGAAAAGCAATAATTACAGTATAAAGACTAAAAAATAATGCCCACCCCCAATTGGGGACCAAACCAAGAGCGCCTAAATAGGTAGGCAATAAAAGGAGTAATGCTCCTGCTGGTGCTGGAACACCAACAAAATAACTTTTCTGCCACTTAGGTATATTGGTGTTATCCAACATCACATTAAAACGTGCTAACCGCAAACAACAAGCAACACAATAAACAAGGGCTGCAACCCAACCAATGTGATTTGCTTGATTCAAGATAAAAGAATAAACAATAAGTGCAGGGGTAACACCAAAATTTATAACATCAGCAAGAGAATCCATCTGTGCCCCAAAAGATGAACTACCATCTATTAAACGGGCAATGCGACCATCAGCACCATCTAAAACTGCGGCCAAAAGCACCATTAAAATAGCAGCTTCATAGCGATGTTCAAAAGCCAAACGAATGCTGCTCATCCCTGCACAAATTGCTAAAATAGTAATGATATTGGGAATGACATACCGCATTGATGTAGGTGAACGCCGCCGACTTGCAACATCATCATGCTGCCCCTCAGGATTGAATGAAGAAAATGGCGAAAAATTTTTCATTGTGAGTCCTAATCGTATCTGAAGTCCGTTGTGGCACTCTTATCATCAAAAGAACCCAAAACTGTTTCTCCAGCAATTGCGGTCTGTCCAACTGCAACACGCAATTTCATTTCAGTTGGTATATAAATATCAAGGCGAGAACCAAAACGAATCAATCCAAATCGCTCACCAGTCATAACGGCATCGTTTTCTTTTGACCAACAAACAATCCGGCGTGCAACCATTCCCGCTATTTGTACGATACCGATTTTACCATGTTTGCTATCAATTACCACACCATTACGCTCATTAAACTGGCTAGCTTTATCAAACTCAGCATTGGTAAATCGACCTGGATGATAAACGATAGACTCTACTGTACCACTGATAGGAATACGATTAATATGGCATGAAAAAACATCCATAAAAATGGAAATACGGATCATTTCATCTTTCCCTAATCCTAATTCTTCAGGTGGAACACATGATTCCACAAATGAAATACGCCCATCTGCAGGCGACATAACCCAATTTGAATTTAAAGGGATCACACGATCTGGATTACGAAAAAAGTATATACACCACACCGTGAGAACGAGACCAAACCAAAACAACGGACTCCATATCCAACCAAGAATGAGCGAAATAACAAAAAACGCTACAATAAAAGGATAACCCTCTTTATGAACCGGTACAAAGCTATTATGGAAAGATTGCAGAATACTCATATAATTTCCTATTCATCGTAAACTCAAACAAGCAACAAATCTGTAAACTCAAACAAGCAACAAATCTTTTTGTTCCTCTTGTGTCTTTTTATGTATTTAATCAATCACTCCATATAAAGATATAGATTACATTTTGCCCTATTTATTTTTTACGATTAACAACACTCGTCTCATCTTCTTCACGTATTTTACGTAATTTTTCTTCAGCTTTCGATGCTTCAAGCTGCTTATTCCACATTGAAGCATATAAACCTTTCTTGCGTAAAAGCTCTGTATGCGCCCCATTTTCAATAATACGACCACTTTTAAGAACCAAAATTTCATCAGCATTGATGACAGTAGAAAGACGGTGAGCAATAATCAATGTTGTACGTCCACGGCTTACAATATCCAATGCTTGTTGAATTTCCTGTTCAGTCGCCGTATCAAGAGCCGATGTTGCTTCATCTAAAATAAGAAGTGGGGGGGCTTTTAAGAGTGTCCGTGCAATAGCCACACGTTGTTTTTCACCACCTGATAATTTGAGACCTCGCTCTCCTACCATAGACTGAAAACCTTCCGGTAAAATTTCAATAAATTTTGATATTTGTGCCATTTCAGCAGCTTTGCGCATCTCTTCGTCTGTAGCACTTGGACGCCCATAGCAAATATTATAGGCAATTGTATCATTAAATAACACTGTATCTTGTGGGACCATGCCAATCGCTTCACGCAAACTCTTTTGTGTTACGTCACGAATATCCTGCCCGTCAATTGTGATAGAACCCGCGTCAACATCATAAAACCGAAAAAGCAACCGAGAAATAGTTGATTTACCTGCACCAGATGGACCGACAATGGCGACTGTTTTTCCTCCAGGAACTTCAAAATCAATATCTCTGAGAATCTGACGTGTCGAATCATAGGAAAACTTTACCTGATGAAAACGAATGGTCCCATCCCTTATCTCTAACGGTTTAGCATCCGATTTATCAACGATCTCCTTCTGAACATCTAAAAGATCAAACATTGCTTCAATATCCGTTAAACCTTGTCGAATATCACGATAAATTGAACCAATAAAATTCAGTGGAATGGAAAGTTGCATTAAAAGTGCATTAATAAAAACAAAATCACCCAAAGTTTGTGTTTTATAAAAAACTTCATAAGCTGACATCAGCATCATGATCGTCATTCCAATACCAAAGATAAGAGCCTGACCAAAATTAAGCCAGCTTAACGATGTCCAAATCTTTGTTGCGGCTTTTTCATAACCTACCATAGAAGCATCAAATCGATCGGCTTCTAGAGTTTCATTGCCAAAATATTTCACCGTTTCAAAATTCAAAAGAGAATCAACTGCACGCGTATTGGCCTCAGTATCTGCTGTATTCATTTGTTGCCGAATACGAATGCGCCAATCACTCGCCTTAATGGTAAACAAGATATATAATCCAACCGTTGCAACAACGATGAGAAGATAATGCCACCCATAACTTATGTAAAATACAAGTGCCGTTAATATAAACTCTAGAACTGTCGGTACTGTGTTCAGAATTGAAAATCTTACGATCGCTTCAATTCCTTTTGTACCACGCTCAATCACACGAGAAAGCCCACCAGTTCGGCGTTCCAAATGAAATCGCAAGGATAACTCATGCATATGTACAAAGGTTTTATAAGCCAATTGACGAACAGCATATTGACCAACAGTGGCAAAAAGAGAATCGCGTAATTGATTTAATCCAGCCTGCATAATACGTGCGACATTATATGCCAAAACGAGCATGATGGGAATAATCAAACTGGATGGGAACCATTCAGGTAGCTGAAAGCTTGAATCAAGCACATTCGTAGAATATTTAAAGAAATACGGTACAGATATGAGAACGAGCTTAGCCAAAACAAGATAAAATATTGCCCATAGCACACGTATTTTTAGATCACGTCGCCCTACTGGCCACATATAGGGCCATAAATTGTAAAGTGTGTGCAGAGTTCTGCCTGTATCTGATGATACAGTCTTTGTCATTTCATTGCGTTTCATAAAGTCCTTACTTCTCTATCATCCACACGAAAAAGGCAAAATACCCCCCTGTGGTTGTTTATAGATTTATCTCTTCATTACGCTTCCAATAAGCTATACCCACTCGTTATTTAAAGTTAGACTGTTTTTGAAAAAGGAACAAGAAATAATCCACTATACAATTTATTATTTTTATCTGTATTTTCATACCACTCTGCTGCAAATAAATTTTCAACTTTTACATGGTTTTTTTTCAATTCTGCCTGAAGCCACTTTTTTGTTTTACCAATCTCTTTAAGTCCATCATCAATAACTTCACCATTTTCTATTAAAATCGTCGATTTCTTCCCTTCTTCCTTTTTAATGACAGTGAAATCACCATTGGTTTCCAAACGAACAAAAGCGGCTTCATGTAAGTGACACCCTTTAAGACGTAACATCGTAATGAGATCATTAACATTGATCCCTAAGTTCTTAATCTTATCTATTTGGAAAACCCCATCTAAAACTAATGTAACATTCCGCCCTGCAATAAGACGACGAAAAAAAACTGAATAGCGTGCAAAAAAATTAAAAGATGTAATCAAGGTTTGCCAGATGAGTAAAACAAGCAATAATTGAATGCTACTAATACTCTGATTATAAATAACGCCTCCAATAATACCTCCCATAACAAAATTACTGACCAAATCAACTGGTGTCATCTGACTAAGGCTCCCCCGCCCCGTCGTTCTTAAAATAAATAAGAAGGCAACAAGACCTACAGCCAGCTTAAGCGCGATATACCCATAATGATATAAAAATTCCATCAAATTTTCCTCCCTTTATTTATGTAAGCTGCTGGAATAGGAAAATTAAAATCGTTTTATTTCCCACACAGTTATGCGCTCACCACTCTGCGGATCCTTACTGTCTTTTAAAAGAACCCCCTCCGCTGCAAGCTCATCACGAATTGTATCCGCTGCTTCCCACTCTTTATTATGGATAAGTCGTAGTCTTTCAGCAATACGTTGATCAATAAATTTTGAATCAAGAAAAGTTTTTTTTATAAATAATGGGCAGTCTATTTCTTTAATCCATTCTTGTCGTAACAGTCCTAATAAATTCATCCCATTAGCAAGAGCCAGCGCATTCCCTTCTTTATAAAACTTTCGCAAAAGAGTCAGTGCTTTTGGAGTATTAAGATCATCACTGAGTGCATCTATCAAAGTATCATTAATTGCTTCATTGTTTTCCATCTCACTTTTTTTGCTGCGAAGCAATTCATACCAACGATATAGTTCGCCACTCGATTGTATTAAACGCTGCGCTGTCCAATTTAATGGTTCACGATAATGCGTTTGCAACATCGAAAAACGCGCAGACAAACCAGCCCAATTTTTCTTCATTTCATCGATTAAAATACCATTAAACTCCAAAAAATTATTCTCTAAAACAGAACGAATAGTTATGAAATTGCCAAAGCTTTTCGACATCTTTTTGCCTTCAACTTGTAAAAAACCATTATGCATCCAAAAATTTGCCATTCGCTCCGTCCCAAAAGCTGAACAACTTTGTGCAATCTCGTTTTCATGATGAGGAAAAATTAAATCAAGTCCACCACCATGGATATCAAAAACATTCGCGGTTGGATCATCACAAGTTAAACCACCGCCATAGGGCGCTAATAACTTTGCCATTGACATCGCAGAACATTCAATATGCCAACCTGGACGACCTAAAACAGGAATTCCGGCCGGCGATTCCCAACCTGGCTCCCCTTCCACAGAAGGTTTCCATAAAACAAAATCCATCTCTTCCCTTTTATAAGCAGCAACATCAATACGCGCCCCCGCCCTCATTTCATCTAAAGAACGATTTGCAAATGCCCCATAGTGGGGAGGATTTTTTATGCTACTTACAGAAAATAATATATGATTTTCCGCTTTATAAGCGTGCCCCTTTTCAAGCAATCTTTCAATTAAAGAGCGCATTTCCTCTAAATGCTCGGTTGCGCGCGGCTGACTGGTTGGTAATAGACAACCAAGTGCTATTGTATCTTGTTGAAACTGGCAATATGTACGTTCTGTTAATTGACGAATGGCGTCATTCAATGACAAGTTTGGATATTCAAAAGCTGCTCGTGCATTAATTTTATCATCAACATCTGTAATATTACGCGCATATAGAACATGCTCATTGCCATAAACATGACGCAATAAACGAAATAAAATATCAAAAACAATGACAGGGCGTGCATTTCCTACATGCGCATAATCATAAACTGTCGGTCCACAAACATAAAGACGTACTCTTGTCGGATCTATTGGTGTAAAATTTTCTTTTTTACGTGTCAGCGTATTATAAAATCGCAACTCTTTCATTATTGACTCCATAGACGATATTATGCACCGCTCCTTTTAGATGCATCTTATCTCAAATTATCGTATTACGCGGTTTAGGCTAAAAACTTTTTTCTTATAGTAAATTCTTCTTACCATTTTCCCATTGTATTCACGGCTGTATCCATCATTTATCATAAAAACAATCTATTTTATTTGATTGAACAAAAGCATTCTATCATTAGAGATGCTTTCCCTTCTTAAAGAAAACGAGCTTAGAAAAAATTCTATAGGCAACACAATATAAACCTATGTGAAAATAAACCTATGTGAAAAATAGATAGCTTTCAGGAAGCAAATCTTAAATTTTTAACCACACAAAGCTTCGTCAGTATTTTCAATATTCCACAATGGGTTCCTTACTGCCTCTTACGCCCTATATTTTATAATCAATAATTGAGAATAATGTAGCAATTAACTCTATTTTTTTACACAGTTCTCATGACAAAATTATTTTATCTGTACAGAGTTTTATTCAAAGAAAGCAATAAAAATAATGCGTAATAGATTGATGAACATCATTATTTTAATATTTCTTGTCATTTCAATGCCAACCTTTGCGCAACAATCTCCACCTTATGAAAAAAAATTACTCCGACTAGCAGAAATTTTGGGATCATTGCATTCTCTCCAAAATCTTTGCGAGCCTCCAACAAACCAATGGTATGATTATATGAATGCACTAATTGAAGCAGAACACCCCATTCCACAAAGACGTGCTTATTTTTATGAAGCGTTTAATGAAGCGTATCGTGCTTTCTCAGAAAATTATCACCATTGTACCCAAGCAGCCATTGAAGCCAATCAAAGATACATAGAGGAAGGAAGAATTTTATCTGAAAACCTCCTCATGCATTATAAATAATTAATCTATGCAAAAAGTATCTTTCTCCATTTTAGCGATATCAATGATATTCCTCTCACAAATGCGGGGAGCAATAAACCAGCTCTGAAAATAGAGAAACTTTTAAAGAATAATGTCTCGATACGCTTTTATTCGTATGAGCGCCTTTTTCCCCATACAAAATCGTTCTTTGGCTTCCTCCCCACACCTCAAAGGATGAAGATTGTTAACTAAATTTGCTCTGTAAATAATCTAGGTTCTTGTTGAACAAGATTCCTCTTGGCTTCCCACTCATGTAATTTGCTTCATAGTTTCTACAAATAAGCCTAAGAATATTCACCACGCATAAAAAACACTTATGTGCCAAAGAGGCTGACATACCCTATATCATCACTCTAAAAGATGATATTTTACGGCATACTTTTTAATCTGTTTACACCAAAGTTTCCATAAATTTAACAGGCTCTCCTTGTGAAGGTGTGACAATTTCACCTTCCCACATAACGCGCATACCACGGATAATAGTCCCAACAGGCCAACCTTTAACTTTTTGACCATCATAAGGTGTCCAACCGGCACGCGAACCAATTAAGCCATTCGTAATAATTTCTTCTCTCTTAAGATCAACAATGGTTAAATCAGCATCGTACCCAACAGCAATGCGCCCTTTACAGCTTATACCAAAAATACGACTAGGGCCATGTGAAGTGAGATCAACAAAACGTTCAAGAGATATTTTTCCTTCATTCACATGTGTCAACATAATTGCTGCTGTTGTTTGCACCCCTGTCATTCCTGAAGGTGAAGAGGGATAAGGTTGAAGTTTTTCTTCAAGAGTATGAGGCGCATGATCTGAGCCTAAGACATCAATAATTCCTTGTTGAACACCGTACCAAAGAGCTTCACGGTGGCGCGACTCACGAATAGGCGGATTCATCTGAATTAATGTACCAAACTTCTTATAATCATCAGCCGTGAGAGTCAAATGATGTTGTGTCACTTCAATTGTTGCAACATCCTTATGTTTTTTTAGAAAATCAATTTCTTCTTCTGTCGAAAGATGTAACACATGAATCCGTGCTTTCGTCTCATGGGCAATTTTTACCAAACGCTGCGTACATTTTAATGCCGCAACTTCATCACGCCAAATCGGATGTGACGATGCATCCCCTTCAATACGCAATATTTTACGCTCTTTGAGCCTCGCCTCATCTTCAGAATGAAAAGCTGCACGACGGCGTGTATTCTTCAAAATAAGGCGTACACTTTCATCATCATCAACCAAAAGATCACCGGTAGAGGCCCCCATAAAGACTTTAATTCCAGCCGCACCGGGAAGTCTTTCTAACTCAGAGAGTTCATGGGCATTTTCACGCGTTCCTCCAACCCAAAATGCAAAATCACAATGCATTCGATGAAATCCGCGTTTAACCTTATCGTTTAATGTTTCTTCTGATGTTGTCAACGGATTGGTATTAGGCATTTCAAAAACTGCCGTAACACCCCCTAACACAGCAGAATACGAGCCACTTTCCAAATCCTCCTTATATTCATTTCCTGGCTCACGAAAATGCACTTGGCTATCAATAATTCCTGGTAAAATATGAAGCCCCGTACAATCAATGACCTCACTAGCCGATGCACATGTAAGGTTGCCTATTTCAGCAATACGACCATTTGTAATACCAATATCACGCTTGCTTCTTCCATCATGATTCACAAGTGTTGCACCTTTAAAAATTGTATCAAATGTTTTAAACATAGCCACGCTCCTTACATATTGCTCACTTATCGATTATGTAACTTTGAGCAGAAAGGCAAGAACCATGATTGAAAAACAAAATGCCATTTGCTTAAAAAACCGCGGGCTTATTCAAATTACAGGCGAAGAAGCAACAGATTTTCTACAATCCTTGATCACGACAGATGTAAAAAAAATCAGTCCACAGGAACTTTTCCCTGGAGCCCTTTTATCCCCACAAGGAAAGATTCTTGCTGATTTTCTTATCGGAAAAAAAGAAAATGGTTACCTGATTGATATCAGAATGCCTTTAGCTGATACGCTTCACCAACGTCTGTTGCTCTATAAGCTGCGTAAAAAAGTAGAAATTACACAACCATTACAAGAGCTTGTTACGGTTTCTTTGAATAATGAATCAGATACTTTAAATTTTGATTCAAGTTTTGTTGATAAACGCTTCCCACAACAAGAAAAAATAATACGAATCTATGGCAAAAAACCTTTTTTGACTTCAGAGTATCATGATACATGGAATCAATTGCGTATCCGTTATGCAATTGCGGAAAGTGGTCAAGACTATGAAGTTGGCAAAGTCTTTCCTCATGATATTAATTACGATCAAATCAATGGACTCTCATTCAATAAAGGATGTTATATTGGACAAGAAATTGTTTCACGAATGCACCACCGCCGTGCAGCACGTCGCCGTATTTTTATTGTAAAAGGCCAGTGTGAATTAACCCCTCAATCTAGCATTGAAGCAGGAACAAAAGTGCTTGGCTACTTGGGAACGTGTGTAGAAAATGAGGCTCTCGCTTTAATGCGTATTGATCACGTCAAAGATTCTATGGACCATAACATCCCCTTTACTGTAAAAAACATTCCTGTCACTATAAACATTGCTGAAAATATGAATTTTACCTTTCCTGAAAATACTATAGAAAATATGCATGGCTAAAGCTGAATTATTAAAAAATGGAGAAGCACGCGCTTGGCAAAGAATGCTCTCTGGACGCAGACTTGATCTTCTCAACCCTTCTCCTTTTGATGTTGAAATTGAGGATATTGCCCATGGACTTTCTCGCGTGGCACGTTGGAACGGTCAAACACGAGGGGAGCATGCCTATTCTGTTGCACAACATTCACTTTTGGTTGAACAAATATTTCAAAAACTTTTTCCACAATCGGGAAGCAACGAATGTCTTTATGCTCTTCTTCATGATGCTCCAGAATATGTCATCGGCGATATGATTTCCCCCTTTAAAGCTGTCATAGGAACACAATATGAACGCATTGAAAAGGGCATCCAAGATACTATCCACATGCGCTTTTCTCTTCCCGTTGATCTTTCTCAAAAACTTTTAAAAAAAATCAAACAAGCCGACCGTATCGCTGCATATTATGAAGCGATTACGCTTGCTGGATTTAGTACAGAAGAAGCCCTTCGCTATTTTGGCTCTCCCAATAATATTTTACCCGATGATCTTAATTTATACCCCTATTCTACCCAACAAATTGAAAACGCATTTTTAACTCGCTTCAATGCCTTGGATGCCCAAAGATTATAGACTCTTCGCATTGTTGATTCCCTATCATTAAAGACTCATCACACTGATTTATAATAATAATTCATTATTTTTTCATGTTGAATGAGAGCCCCTAATATCGTGAGATTCACTCATTTCAAATCTGTTTATATTGAATCAATCAAAATCATTCTCTTGCACGTCATAAGTGGGACCGGCATATGGGTAAAAACTTTTAAAAAAAGAATTTAAAATGTCTCTTATGAAGCGTAAAGATGCTAGTGCTCTGTAAATTATACACTTCATAGGAGCTTTACCGTTATACCATTCACAGACGCCGTCGCGAAATAGGAGTTGAGTTCCTTAAGAAAGCTTTCTTAAAAAAAAGCACAGCTCAAATTGCATACAAAATATATGAAATAATGCACTTTCATTATCAAAACAACAAATGTTCCCTTGTCAAACTTTTCATCTTAAACTGAAGTTTATTTTAGTTTATAAACTTCATTATCCGCTGGGAAAGCACGAGATGTGACATCCTCTGCATAATTCTTTATTGCAGTTTCCATGGCTTGTTCAAAGTCTCCATAACGGCGTACAAATTTTGGCACATGAGCACCATAGCCCAACATATCTTCCATAACCAATACTTGTCCATCGCACTGATTGGATGCACCAATACCGATCGTAGGGATAGAAAGCTTTTCTGTCAGTTTTACTGCTAAAGGTTCGACAATCCCTTCTAAAACAATAGCAAAAGCACCGGCCTCCTCAATTGCAGTCCCATCCGCTTCAATTCTTTGCCAATCACTCTGTTTTCGTCCTTGTGTTTTGAAACCACCAAAACGATTCACCGCCTGGGGTGTAAGACCGATGTGCCCCATCACTGGAATGCCACGTTTACACAAAAAATCAATTGTTTCCGCTATATAAACACCACCTTCAAGCTTAACTGCACCACACCCCGTTTGAGCAAGAATACGCGATGCATTTAAAAAAGCTTGCTCTGGACTTTCCTCATAAGAGCCAAAAGGCATATCAATAACCACAAGAGCTTTTTGAGATCCACGCACCACGGCTTGTCCGTGTAAAATCATCATATCTAAATTAACAGGAAGCGTTGTCTCAAATCCATACACAACCATACCAACGCTATCACCAACCAAAAGGATATCGCAATATGGATCAGCAATCCGCGCAGTATAAGCTTGATAAGCTGTTAAAGAAACAATTGGCTGTTGTCCCTTTCTTGTACGTATTTCGGAAGATGTTATACGCTTTACGGTTTTATGTACACTCATTTTCCGCCCTTCTCTTGCAATATATATTGATCAATCAGCCTTACCTCTCCAAAGCGAACAGTAAGAAGTAAAACTGCTGGTTTATTCAATGTTCCTTTAATCACGCATAAAGTTTCCATATCCCGTAAATCTATTGCTTCAATGATTGCACGCGTTTCTTGTTGTAAAATATCATGAACAGTTTTGCATAATTTATCAACCGACCGTTCACCTTCATGGTAAAGCTTTTCAGCAGCTTTCCCACTTTCAGGAATAATTTTGGCAGCTTTACGATCTTCTAATGTTAAAAACTGATTGCGTGAAGAATAAGCGACACCATCTGACTCCCGTAGAATAGGAACTCCAACAATTTCAATAGGAAAAGCCAAATCTTCAACCATACGCCGAATAATTAAAATTTGTTGAAAATCCTTTTCCCCAAAAAAAGCCTTATCTGGTTGGACAATATTAAAAAGTTTAGCAACAACGCTTGTCACACCACAAAAGTGCCCTGGACGTAATTTTCCCATCAAAATACGTGATAATTTTTTCACTTGCACAATTGTATCATTTCCCAGTGGCCACATTTCATCTACAGAAGGGGCAAAAACACATTCAACACCTGCTTCTTCTAACAAAGCACAATCGCCCTTCAAATCTCTTGGATATTGAGCAAAATCTTCATGAGGTCCAAATTGCTTTGGATTGACAAAAATAGAAACCAATACGCGATCACACATTGCTCTTGCATACTGTACTAATGCAAGATGACCATCATGCAATGCCCCCATTGTTGGAACAAAACCAATCGAAAAACCTAAACGTCGTTCCTCTGAAGTATATTGTCGGACTTCAGCAATTGTCTTTAAAACTTTCATTTTCCCATTCAATTATCATCAGATTAATAAATTAATGCTTGTATACCAAATTGGCGCTCAAACAATTGTATCAAATTCATGCGCACTGACGGCTGCTTTATATCTCGTGGCTCCCAGACATGACGCATAAGAAAAAAACCCGTCAGTATAAAACCATTTATTATGTCACTAGAATCAGTAGGACGAGTCGTTCTTTGCACAAGAAACTGTGGTAGAATGAGAAGCTTTTTTTTCCAAGGTTCCCCTGCTTCTTCACAGACAGCCCGTCCAGATTTTGGTGATACGTAATGAAGCCTTTCCTGACGACCTGTTGCTGCACAACAAGATAAATCAAGACCAAAACCAAGTTCTTCAAGAAGCCGCATTTCAAAACGTACAAGCAATTCTGCATTTACAAATGGTTCATCAAAATTCTGCATAAAAAGGTGTAAAATATCATATAAAACGGGGTGAGGATCACGTTCGGGAAGAAGCCGCAAATGAAAAGCTATCAATTGCAAAGCATAAAGTGCTTCTGGTAGACAGATTAATCGTGCCGCATGTAGATCAAGAGCTTCAAGCCGAAAAAGTCCCAAATGTTCTTCTAAACGAGCCCACCATTCAGCCTCCACAAAATTTCCAGGTTGAAGAAGAGCTGCCATACGACGTGATCGCCCCCCTTTTACCACTCCCATATAACGACCATGTTCACGTGTCATAACCTCAAGAATAACACTTGTTTCACCATATTGGCGTGTACCAAGAATAACAGCTTGTTCTTTCCACTTCATTTTACTTTAATTATTTTAAAAAATCTTATTTTAAAAAATCCAATCCCATTTCGCGATAACGTTCTGGATCGGTATCCCAATTATCGCGCACTTTCACAAAGAGAAAAAGATGAACCTTTTGATCCATAATTTCCATGAGTTCTTTACGTGCTGCTTGACCAATCGCTTTAATTGTATCGCCTTTTGCTCCTAAGACAATTTTTTTCTGACTCTCACGCTCGACATAAATAACTTGATTAATTTTAACGGAACCATCTGAACGCTCTTCCCAGTTTTCTGTTTCAACCGTTGAGGAATAAGGAAGTTCATCATGAAGACGAAGAAAAAATTTTTCACGCGTAATTTCAGCAGCAAGATGACGCATGGGCATATCGGAAATTTGATCTTCCGGATAATACCATGGTCCCTCCTGCATCATATTACTCAACGCATGAAGTAAATCCTTGCAACCAGAACCGTTTAGAGCAGAAATCATAAATGTTTGCGCAAACTTTACACGTTCATTTATTTTAGTGGTTAACGCTAGAAGAGATGATTTAACAACTGTATCAACCTTATTAAGAACAAGAACTTTTTCTTGTTTCATGTTGTTTACAATATCTAACATCATATCAACTTCATCCGAAAGACCACTTTGAGCGTCAATTAAAACGAGCAGAACATCGGCGCTCTTAGCCCCTCCCCAAGCAGCAGAGACCATGGCACGTTCTAAGCGCTTATGGGGACGAAAAACACCCGGTGTATCGACCAACACAATTTGCACATCATCATGAATGACAATACCGCGGATTAAAGTTCGTGTTGTTTGTACCTTATGCGTTACAATCGAAACCTTTGTTCCAACCAATTGATTAACCAATGTCGATTTACCGGCATTAGGCATCCCAATAAGTACAACAAACCCAGAACGCGTTTTCATAACGTCACTCATGATCATTTTTTCCCACTGTTTTCCATACACCCTCTCGTCGCAAAACTTTTTCAGCTGCCATTCTTTCGGCATATCTTTTGGAACTTCCCTGCCCAATCTCTGAAGCAAACCCAGAAATACTTACCTCTACCATAAAAACAGGATCGTGATCTGGACCTGAACGTTTTATAACCTGATAATGTGGTTGTGCATTGCCTTGGATATGCGCCCATTCCTGTAATTCGGTCTTGGCATCACGCCGACCAGCATCCATTTTCTTTGCCCGACCGTGCCAATATTTTTGAATAAAAGGGCGAACGCTTTCCAATCCTCCATCGAGATATATCACGGCAATCAAAGCTTCCACGACATCTGCATGCATATTGATGAGTCGACGCCCCTCGAAATTTTTCATCTCAAAACCAACACGGATCATATCAGGCAGCCTCATTTCACGCGCAATATCAGCACATGTCTGCGCATTAACCAGATGATTCAAACGGACTGATAATTCACCTTCACTTGCCTGAGGAAAAAGTTGATACAGCATTTCTGCAATCAAAAGCCCTAAAACCCGATCCCCTAGAAACTCTAGTCGTTCATAATTCCCCTGTTCCGAATCTTGTACACTCGAGTGTGTTAATGCCTTCTTTAACCTCTCTTCATCTTTAAAACGATGCCCCGTCAGCTTGAAAAGCTGATCAATCATTAGACGTTTCATCGTTGTTTCCTTGCTTGATAAGCGGCAAATCATGAACCGTATTTATGAAAGAAAACAAACGCTTCCAACGCACATCAAATGGCCAGCGCCAAACCTGCCAAGCACTTGAACCGTTACTGATAGAAAAGAAAATCACGCTCGCGCGACCAATAAGATTTTCTTCTGGAACATAGCCTACATCTAAACGACTATCATCTGAATTGTCGCGGTTATCTCCCATCATAAAGTAATGTCCTTGAGGAACTTCAAAAACTTTTGTATCATCAACTTTCGGGATGAAAGCTAAATCAAGTGTATCATAACTAACACCGTTAGGCATTGTCTCGCGATAAACCTCAACAGGATAGTTAACCTCTGTTATATCAGAATTATCAATCTCCCCCATAAAGTGACGTGAAACAGCCTCATCATTAATATAAAGAACACTTTGACGGACTTGTATACGATCACCTGGTAGCCCAACAACGCGTTTTATATAATCAATCTTCGGATTACTTGGTAAGCGAAAAACGACCACATCTCCACGTTGAGGTTGAGATGCCCAAATCCGTCCAGAAAAAAGAGGAGGAGAAAAGGGGATGGAAAAACGAGAATACCCATATGCATACTTAGAAACAAACAGATAATCTCCCACCAACAAAGTAGGACGCATTGAACCGGACGGAATACTAAAAGGCTGGAAAAAAAGTGTCCGAATAACCGCTGCTAAAAGCAGAGCCTGTACTAAAACAGAAATAAATTCACGAACCCCGCCTTTTTTTTCTTTTTTATGCACTTTATCTTTTTGGATCATCACCAACTGCCTTCTCATCACAGATATAATTTTTTTCATCATAATATTCAAATAACAAAAGCACAATCTCTCACACCATCTATCCACGTGGAAGTGCTTCGATAATAATAAATGCCTGTGCCCAAGGAAAATCATCTGTTATGCTAAGATGAATAACTGCATCATGATGAGGAGGTAATAACTTTTGAAGTTGCACTTGCGCACGATTTGTTAATTGCATTATTGGTTTACCAGATGGCAAATTAACGACCCCCATGTCTTTCCAATTGATACCACAAGCGATTCCCGTTCCTAAGGCTTTAGCGCATGCTTCTTTAGCAGCAAATCTTTTTGCATAGGAAGAGGAGCTTTTTTTGAGATTTTCGGATCTATTCCTTTCAATATCCGTAAAAATACGTTGGGTAAAACGCTCACCATAGCGAACCAACATTTTCTCAATACGTCGTATATCAACCAGATCATTTCCAAGACCAACAATCATACGGTATTACCCGATCTTTCTTACGATGAACGCTTCTTTAAAAGCCTTTTTTTTATAATCTTTTGATATCGCTTTTGTTTAAAACGAACCGTTGCTCTGTAAACACCTATATAAGATAAACCACCAAAAACAATACCTAAAAGAGTTCCACCTAAAATCATAGGACTCATAATTGTGTCCCATGCGCCTTTAAAGAGGAGAGAGAGATTTGACAATGTCAAACCATTAAATAGAGCACGAATTTGCGAAAGAGAAATCTCTTTGACATCGCTAAAAAGTGATAAACAAAAATACCCTACTTTATAATCAGCCATGACAATCAATAAAAATGTGAGTGGATTAGAAAAAATCGTCCCAATGATTGCGGCAGCAAAGTTTGCACGCAAAAGCCAAGAAAAAAATATTGCCAAAATAATATGCAACCCAAAGAAAGGGGAACAAGCTAAAAAAATACCAACAGCAACCCCTAATGCTACTTCATGCGGTGTTGCTGATATACGCAAAATACGTTTATGTATGTAGCAAAATGAGCGAGAAAATGAACGACGTGGCCATAACCAAAGTCGAATACGCGTTACAAAATCTATTGGTTCTCGACTACGAAAAAGCATATGACTCTCAATATACATCTTTTGATGATGAAATAATCTATATCATCCAAATTAATCTTTTTAAGCTTTTGCACAAAAAAAATAGAACGACAATTAAATATTTCGACTGCCTGGTTTAATCGCTGGAAGAACAGAAAGCTCTGCAGGAAGTGCATCACTAGTATAAGAGGTTATCTCATATTCAGCAAGCGCAATCAATGGAACTCCAACATTGACCTTACCACCAGAACGATCAAGGATACACGCACTGGCCAATACCTCTGCTCCTGCTGCAACAAGCGCCTCAATAGTCTCACGAATGGAAAGACCCGTTGTTACAATATCTTCGACAATAACAACCCGTGCACCCTTCTTGATTTCAAAGCGACGCAATTCAAAGATGCCATTTACACGCTCTACCCAAAGAGAAGGAATACCAAGGTGACGTGAAGTTTCATAGGAAGGAATAAGGCCGCCAATTGCGGGACCAACAACATAATCAATTTTTCCCTCGATAGATTTTTTGATTTTTTCAGCCAATCCACGACATAACTTTTCCGTCAAGTCAGCATGCATGAATACTTTCGCTTTTTGCATATAAGTCGCACTATGGCGCCCCGATGTTAAAATAAAATGCCCTTCTAGAATAGCATCTGCTTGTTTAAAAATATCAATGACATCTTGTGTATTCATTGCAAAATCTTTCTTTTTATCCATGAACCCGCCGTACTGTACTTACTGAACCTGCCTCTTTTAACTGAGAAAAAATACGATTCAAATGTTTTAAATCCCACACTTCCAAATCAATCATAATTTCTGTAAAATCCGGTGCTGTACGGATAAAAGATAAATTTTGGATATTGGCATCGTTAGCAGAAATTATTTGTGTAATTTCAGCCAAAGAACCAGGGCTATTTACAACCAAAATATTTATCCGTGCAGGAAAACGTTCATTCATTTGGGCATCAATATCCCAGCGGACATCAATCCATCGTTCTGGCTGATCATCATATGCCATCAAAGCTGAAGACTGTATTGGATAAATAACGATCCCAGCTCCGGGCTGCATAATACCAACAATCCGATCTCCAGGTACTGCTCCTTCCGGTGAAAAACGTACGGGTATATCTCCACGGGTTCCTCTAATAGGTAATGCTTTAGATTGATGATTCTCGACCATTGCATTTTTTTCATTTTCTGGAACTTTAAAAATCATACCTTGAGCATTCTCAATATTAAACCAACCTTCTTCCCCAGGCTTAAAAGATGACTTTTGTACCACACGGTGATCTTGATAATCAGGATAAACCGCTTTAATCACATCAGCGGAAAACAGCTCTCCACGCCCAACAGCAGCCAATACATCCTCTACATCCTTACGTGCTAAACGTGGCAAAACTTTCTTCAAAACGTCTTTTGAAAATTGTTTTCCCATATATTCAAATGAACGCTCGAGAATACGATATCCTAAACCCGAATATTGTTTACGTACCGCGGCACGACTTGCTCGTCGAATAGCTGAACGTGCTTTACCTGTGACAACAAGAAATTCCCATGCAGCTGGCGGAATTTGAGCGTGTGAACGAATAATATCAACCTCATCACCATTTTTTAATTTGGTCATTAAAGGCATAATACGACCATTGATTTTTACACCCACACAAGAATCACCGATGTCTGTATGGACGGCATAAGCAAAATCAATAGGCGTAGCTCCTTTAGGAAAAGCAATTAATCGACCTTTCGGCGTAAAACAAAAAACTTGGTCTTGAAAAAGCTCAAGCTTTGTGTGTTCCAAAAATTCTTCCGGATTATCTCCATCTGACAAAGATTGAATCGTTTGACGCAACCATGCATACGCATTTGTTTCATTTGATAACCTCGAAGCCGAATAATTAGAACCTTGCTCTTTATAAATGGAATGTGCCGCAACGCCATATTCAGCAATTTCATCCATAGCAGCAGTTCTAATCTGCAATTCAACACGTTGTCGCGATGGTCCCACAATCGTTGTATGAATGGAACGATAATCATTCTGCTTTGGTATAGAAATATAATCTTTAAAACGACCAGGAACCATTGGCCACGTCGTATGAATGACACCAAGAGCGCGATAACAATCATGCACTGTTTCAACAATCACACGAAATCCAAAAATATCGGATAATTGTTCAAAAGAAAGCGCCTTGCTTTCCATTTTGCGAAAGACGGAATACGATTTTTTCTGACGGCTTTTAACATTCGCTTTAATGCCATGCTCGAAAAAAAGTTTTGTCAACTCGTTTTCAATTGTGGAAAGCAAATCACGATTGCGTTTTGATAACTCAGAAAGACGATTGGTAATCGTACGATAACCTTCTGGATTTAAATAAAAGAAAGAAAGATCCTCTAATTCCTCGCGCATATCTTGCATACCCATACGACCAGCAAGCGGCGCATAAATATCCATCGTCTCCTCAGCAATTCGCCGACGTTTATCATCACGCATAACACCAAGGGTGCGCATATTATGAAGACGATCAGCAAGTTTGACTAAAAGAACACGAACATCATCAGAGATGGCAATAAGAAGCTTACGAAGATTTTCTGCCTGTACGGCTTTCTTTGATACAAGATCAAGCTTATTAAGCTTTGTAAGTCCTTCAACCAACTTCCCAATTTCAGAACCAAAAAGCTGATCAATTTCTGCTCGTGTAGCGCTTGTATCTTCAATTGTATCATGCAAAAGAGCAACAGCAATCGTCGCCTCATCCAACCGCATATCTGTCAAAATAGCAGCAACTTCTAAAGGATGAGAAAAATAAAGATCACCTGAAGCACGCTTTTGATGTGCATGCTTTCTCATTGCATAATCATAGGCCCTGTTTAAAAGAGCCTCATCTACGTCAGACTTGTAACGTTGAACACGTCCAACAAGCTCACACTGACGCATCATACGAGCATATCCTTTATCTTTTCACACCCCTAATCCTTATTGAACACGTCTTATCAATAAAAGACAAGAAAAATAACGGCTCCTTACAGACAAGGTATCTTTACTCCTGTAATATAAAATGCCGCAATTAATAATCGTCACTTTTTTCTGGAACAACCAAACCTTCAATACCCGCTAAAAGCTCTTCCTCTGACATATGATCAAATGAAGTACCTTCTTCTTGCGACGACGTATTAAAAACACTTTCAGCTTCACCTGAATGGGTAATAAATTCACTTGCCATTTCTGGCTCATCTACTTCCACATGCTTTTGCAGCGAATGAATAAGGTCTTCCTTTAAATCAGCAGGCGACAATGTTTCTTCTGCTATTTCACGCAAAGCAACAACTGGATTTTTATCATTATCACGATCAACCGTAATCTGCGCTCCTTGTGAAATCTGACGCGCCCGATGACCTGCTAAAAGTACCAATTCAAAGCGGTTGTCAACTTTATCAATACAATCTTCTACCGTTACGCGGGCCATTTATGCCTCTTTCTCAAATAAAAAAATTTAATAGCGGATAGAGGAGTATATACAATAATCAAAATAAAACACAAGAAAAACAACACAAACTTTTATATTTTTTGATTAAAGAACTTATTTAAGAAAATTCTTGGAAAATTTATAAAAATGTATAACCTATCCATGCTCGTTATCAAAGCTGCTCTTAAAAGCATTCCAATAGATTGGCTTCAAACAAGGGGAGGTCTTTCTTGACAAAATACTTGTCTGGAGTCTTCATCCTTTTAAAAGGAACACCAGCTGTTTAAAATCCTTTGCAATAACGACAGCCTTATGCATACTTTTTATGATAATATCTTTATTTAAAGAGAGAACTTTTTTTCTTTGAACATCATGTGTATTGTACTCTTATTCATCAAATAAATTACTGAAAGATTACCTCTCTGTACATCATAATTAGCAATAAGTTTATATTAAACTTTATTTATATTCATTATAGATTGTTTATCAAAACATAACCCGTCATATACGCTATAAAAGACTCAAAAAAATAGAAAAAACGATTGATGCCTAACACCACGAATAGCCAATTAACATCGCTTTGCCCAGAACCACCCCAAAATTGCAATTTATGTCCTAGGCTCCATCAGTTTATCGCTGACTGGCGTATCAAAGAACCAAGTTGGTATAACGCACCGGTGCGCCCCTTCTTTCCTTATAAAGGAGCAGACACAACGCGCCTTCTTATTGTTGGGCTTGCTCCTGGATTACGCGGAGCAAATCGAACTGGACGTCCATTCACTGGTGATTATGCTGGGCACTTACTTTATTCAACTTTAAAAAAATTTGGTTTTGCCCAAGGAACCTTTGAAGAAAGAGCAGACGATACTCTTGAGCTGATTGATGCAGCAATCGTCAACTCTGTTCGTTGTGTTCCCCCAGAAAATAAACCTACCGGTGCAGAAATTAACACGTGCCGCTATTTCTTCTCACCTCTTTTAACAAATCTTCCCAAACTTAAAGCCGTTATTACCTTAGGCACCATTGCGCACCATTCAACGATACGTGCCCTTAATGCAAAAGTTTTAGCTCACCCTTTTGGACACGGCGAAATTAATAACATCGGCAGATTACGCATCTTTTCGAGCTATCACTGTTCTCGTTATAATACAAATACTGGACGCTTGACAGACGCCATGTTTCACCAAATTTTTCAAGCAGCAAAAACATACTTAGATCAATGCTAAAACTGTTTTAAACCAGCGCTATAAATAAAGGATATCTAAATCGCATCCGTCATCCATATCTTTTTAAAAGTCTTGCTTTTTCACGTCCCCAATCGCGTTTTTTTTCCGTTTCGCGCTTATCATGAAGCTTTTTTCCCCGCGCTAGAGCAATCTCCAACTTAACGCGCCCTCGTTCATTAAAATAAAGTTTAAGAGGAACAAGTGTCATTCCTTCACGAGACGTTGCATTAAAAAAACGTGCCATCTCACGTTTTGAAAGTAATAACTTGCGCAAACGTCGCGGTTCATGATTAAAACGATTAGCCTGCGTATATTCAGGAATATAGCTGTTTACTAACCATAATTCCCCATTCTCAAAACTCGCATAGCTTTCAGCAATATTGGCATGATTAGAACGTAAGGACTTTACTTCCGCTCCCTGAAGGACAAGACCGGCCTCGAGATTATTAAGGATTTCAAAATTAAAACGTGCTTTACGATTGTCAGCAATTATTTTCCGTACGGGCGCGTTCTTTTTTTTATTCATGGCTTTGTCAATATCATTTTATGCTTTTAAAATACCAGCATGACTGAGGGCTACATCAATAATCTTCTTTGTTCTTTCTGTTAATGGAACAATCGGAGAACGCACAGTATCACCACAAAATCCTAATTTTGCAGCAGCATATTTAATACCCGCTGGACTAGGCTCAATAAACACAGCACGATTAAGAGGCATCAAGCGATCATTTAATTCTCGTGCTGTTTTATAATCACCACGAAAACAAGCAGCTTGAAGCTCTGCACACAGCTTTGGAGCAACATTGGAGGAAACTGAAATACACCCCATACCTCCATGTGCATTAAAACCTAACGCTGTACAATCATCACCGGAAAGCTGTACAAAATCCTTCCCACACTTTTCACGTTGTTCACTAACGCGTTCAATTCTGCTCGTTGCATCTTTTACACCAATGATATTTTTAAAATCTTGATAAAGGTCTTTCATCGTTTCCACAGCCATATCGATAACAGAACGACCAGGAATATTATAAATTATAATCGGAATAGAAACAGCTTTGGCAATGGAAGAAAAATGTTTGTATAAACCAGATTGATTTGGTCTATTATAATAGGGAGTGACAACCAAAACTGCATCTGCACCAGCTTTTTGCGCGTATTGTGCAAGCTCTACAGCCTCACTTGTGCTATTTGATCCCGCTCCAGCAACAACAGGAACACGCTTTGCGACCTGCTCAACACACAATTTTATAATCCGCTTATGTTCTTCATGACTTAACGTTGCTGATTCACCGGTTGTCCCAACTGGGCTTACACCGTTAATCCCTTGTGTGATCTGCCATTCAATAAAATCACAAAACGCCTTCTCATCAATTTCGCCCTTATTATCAAACGGTGTAATAAGCGCAGTTATAGCTCCCTTGAGCATGATAAACTCCCTATAATATTCGCTTTTATTTTTTTAATAATCGCCTTTTATAAATTTTAAATAGAGCATAATCTTGCTCTATCATTGAAGCAAGATGAATTTCAAAAAAAGCCCTCATAAGATGAAAATGTCCCTCCTTAAATGTTGGACATTTGTTTAAAATAAACCGTCTATATTAACGCGTTTTTCATGCTTGTGTTCTATAAATCCTTAAGTTTTTACAAAAAGCAAGGTCTCAAGGTCTTTTCTCTATGCGTGTATTTTCCACCTCTCTTTTCGTATCAACCTTTACTGCACTTATACTGGCAATAAGAATTTTATTTTCAAGTGCATCCGCGCAAACACCTCTTTTGCACGGGAAAGCGCCAATCCCTTTGGTGCGCCCTAATCTCTTTCCCGAAAAAGGAGCTCAAGAGCCTCTTCCACAGATACACACGACATCACACAATACTGCTACACTTCAGCAACTGAAAGCTGGGCTAGATGCACTAGCAAACAACAATATTGCAAAAACAATAAATCTTCGTAATTCAATGGAAAAACATAGCCTTGATCGTCATATTTTGACATGGGCGCTGGGGATATCAAACAAAGCTAATATACCAAGTTCTGAAATATTTAATGCAATCAACATGCTAAAAGGATGGCCCGGTATAGAAACGATGCAACGCAATGCTGAACGTGCTTTTCTTAACGAAACCAACCTCACACGCGCAATCATCCAAAAATTTTCTCATCACCCGCCCCAAACAGCGCAAGGAATGGCTCTCTTCGCTAAAGCACTTATTGCAACGGGACAAACCACTCGTGCTCGACACGTTATTGCGCCATGGTGGCATAAAACACAGCTTAATGCAAAAGAAGAAATATTTGTTCTTAAAAATGCAAGCGTTGCATTAAAACCTATTGATCATTTGAAACGCATGCAATTTATGCTGTATGCATATCGTTTTGATTCAGCAGCACGCGTTGCAAAATTAGCCCATGCTCAATCTCTTTTTGATGCTTTTGTGGCCGTTGAAAAAAATGACCCTAGAGCTACACAAAAATTAAAAGCTGTAGAGAGATCATGGCAAAAAGATCCTCTTTTTCAGTTTGCTCGAATACGCCATCTTCGACGAACAGAGCAATATAATGCAGCCGCAGCACTCATGATGAAAACATCAAAAGATGCATTCCGCCTTATGAACCCCCATTCATTGTGGAAAGAACAACGCGCCCTTTCTCGTGAAATGCTCGATTTAAATAAACCAAAAATTGCTTACCAACTCGTTGCAATGCACACTGGTATAACATCTGCATTAGCTATCGATGCTGAGTTTCATGCAGGATGGTACGCACTACGGTTTCTTCATAACCCTAAATTGGCAATGCAGCATTTTTCACGTATTCCTCAACTCTCTTCTTCACCTTTTTCTGCATCACGTGGATATTACTGGATGGGACGAACAGCAGAAACGCTAGAAGAACATAAAAATGCCCAGCATTACTTTCATCGCGCAGCTCATTTTGGTGCAACTTACTATGGTCAATTAGCCGCTGCACGACTCAACCAAAAAAAGCTTAAAGTTTTCTTTCCCAAACCAACAACCGCTGAGCGACAACATTTTAGTGCACGAAAAGCGATCAAAGCAATTCAACGTCTTGAAGCAGCCGGCTATGCTGATTTTGCTAAAATTTTTTATAGAGAGCTCGGAAAAAAAATAGAAAGCCCCGGCGAATTAGCCCTTCTGGCTGTTATGGCAGAAAAAAATGGAGACTATTATACCAGCCTCAAAATTGGAAAAATGGCTGTCTTTCAGGGAAAAAATGTCGGTGCACTCTCTCATCCTCTGGGAGCTATACCAGCTTCTACTAATATTTCTGTAGAAGAAAAATCGCTTATCTATGCCATTGCACGCCAAGAAAGCGAATTTAATCCAACAGCCATATCAAAAGCAGGCGCACAAGGTATACTCCAATTGCTTCCTACAACAGCAAAAGCATTGGCAAAAAAATACTCAATCGCATGGTCTCCTAAAAAATTTAGCAGTGATGCTCATTATAATGCAACATTAGGTGCCCATTTTCTCAATGAACAATTGGAACGTTTTAATGGATCCTATATACTAACTCTTATTGGCTATAATGCGGGTCCCCGTCGAGTCAATGAATGGATAAAACGTTATGGCGATCCTCGAGGACAATCTCTCGATAACGTCATTGATTGGATTGAGCGTATTCCTTATACAGAAACACGTAATTACGTGATGCGTGTCATGGAAAATTATGGTGTCTACAAAGCAAGACTCACTGGGAAAATAGATATAAAAACCGACCTGCTTTCTGGTCGACGGAAATAATATGCCTTAACTTCCCAAATAGTATTTGAAAGTGTTCATAAGAAGTGTTTTTATTCCTTTTTAAATAATACCCACATACCAACCTGCTTATGATATATATAAGCAAGTAATTTTAATTGATTCAGTATCAATAAATTCGAAATGAGAAAACCCTACGCTATTCAGATCTTTTATTTCAAACACAAAATGATGAATTATCATTATAAATCAACATGTCGTACAAATAGTTCATTTCTTCTCAACATAAACGACAATATCATAGATGATTACAAATATAAGAGAAGAGTGAAACAAATAGGTCATTCTTTTACTGTTGCTTATTAGTATCAATATTCAAATCTTGTACAATAGCATAAGCATATTTTAAGACTATTTTGTTCTGCTTATAACATATCTATACCAAATAAGAGTACGTTATTATATATATCGTTTGAATTATCTCTGATAAAAGAAAGACAGAATCATTGAGTTAGAAAGCCTTAAAGACAAACAATTCTCTTCTACCCTTTCCCTTTTCATTCGGGTTTACGACTTTTAAATATGTCAATATCTTTTAATGATGAAGATAAAGCTTTGCTTTTTTTTCCCATTTTTACATATAAGCTCACATCCTTCACACAAAACAGAGCATCTCAAAATAGTATGTTTTTCTTATTTATATTCTTGTTTTATTTTAATGTTTCTAAGTCCATTTCACAACGGTGTATCTGAAAAGTATTTACGAAAATCCTCTCACGAATGGTATAAAAATCGATGAGACACGATTAACCTTTACTGAATAAAAGCTATAGCTCTATCATCCCTTAACTCCCAATGTTGCAACAGCCCTTTCATTTAGAACATTCATAAGAAGTATATTCACTGCTTTTTAGAAGTTTTTTACCCATACTCCCCCTTCAACTTGTGTCATAAGTAAGCGGATGGTTTTGATTGATACAACGTCAAAAAAATCGAACGAACTATATTTTAACTTTTATTCAAATTGTAAATAATTATTATAAATCAATATATTATAAGAATAAGCGCCCTATATAAAAAATCAGCTAAATATCAGGGATACTCTGATTATTTTATTCACTTTTGATGGTGGTGGTGGTGGAAAAGAACCAACCCGTTGAAGTGCCGCCATCGCTAATCGATCAAGTTCCGGATTACCAGCAGAGACTGCTACACGACTAGAAAAAATACTCCCCTGCTCACGCACCATAAATTCTAACTTCACCGTTCCTTTTGCACGACTGGTACGCTGTCCCACAATATAATTTTTTTGCCTTTCTAATTGTGACTGTACCTTTGCTAACCACTCCATTAACAACATATCTTCAAGCCCTGCTGTACCGACGCCCTTGTTGGTGGAAGAAGAATGTACCGCCTTTGCATTGGAGCGCTTTACTACAGCCTTTGGCATCGATATTGTTTTTTTGATAAACGCTTTATGCTCCACTTTTTGAGGAAGGGGTTCTTCCAAAGACTTTAAGTCATCTTGTTCTACCATATGCTGAGGCTCTTCCGATCGAACTTCATCCACGGATTCCAATTCCTCTGACTCCTTCTCTAAAAGATCAGACTGTAATACTTTTGGCTCTGTATTAATATCCGACTCTGTATGAATATCTGACAAGTCTGTATCAACATCCGGATAGATAGTTTCTTGCACAAAAGTCAGCATAATCTCCGAAGAGAGCAAGCCATTACTTACACCCGTACTTTGAAAATAAAACTGCGCTCCCAATAATACATGCAAAAAGAAAGCTCCAATAAATGCACCAATCCAAAGAGTTAATAATTGCTTCGTATTTGCAAAATTCATCGTTTCTTCTGCCACTATTTTAAGCTTAGTATTGGTGTCCAATCTCATTAAAACAGGCTATTTTGAAATTGCAACTTTTTTCTTGACTGATTTTGTCATGTTTAATATGGTTTTCTAGTGGTTTTGTGTTGTTGTCAAAATCATTTCTACTTGGCTGGCAAGTTTTAATCAGCGGGTCCAGCTTTTTTTGTATGTAAATAAAATTTCAAACCAGAGAGGGGACGTTTAAAAGGGTTGTGATGTGTTATGCAAATAAGACGAAAAAATATCTATAGAAGCTGTGTGATTTTAAGTGCATTATCGGTCTGTATGCCTTCATTTGTTTTGGCACAAAATAAAGATGGAGGTTCTATCACTGAACTCAAGCCAATTGTTATTAAAGAGAAAAAAATAGGAACGGCCTTGGATTCGGTCACTATTTTGACAGATCGGAAAACCGCGAAGGATATTCGTGAGAAACAAATAACTGATGCCTATGATATTAGTCGTCTTTATCCAACCGTGGGGTATAACCCAAGCAATAACAGTTTTGTCATGCGTGGTTTAGAAGCAAACCGTGTTCTCACAACAATGGATGGTATTGTTCTTCCATGGTTCAATGATATATTGCGTGAGAACAGTGGTAACACAATGTTTGACTTTAGTGCGCTTTCCACACTTGATGTTATTCAGGGATCGGATTCTAGTCTTTATGGCTCTGGTGCACTAGGAGGAGTTGTTGCGTTGCGTACCCTTGATCCTGAAGATCTTATCACAGAAGGAAAAAATTGGGGTGGTCTTATAAGAAGTGGTTATCATTCTGTTGATAATAGTTGGCACGTAGATCAAGCTGTTGCAATGCGTGCTCAACAAACGTTTTTGCTTTTCCAAGGTTCTTATGCGGAAGGTCATGAGCGCAAAAATATGGGAACTCTAGAAGGCTATGAAGAGCGCACACGTAAAAACCCTGCTCATTTTGACCAAAATAATTTGCTCTTTAAAATTCACCAATACCTTGATGACAATCACCGGCTTGGTTTTACAGCAGAGCGTTTTGGTCACAATATTGATACACATTTATTGAATGCTTCTGACAGATATGCCCCTGGTTCCGTTTATGAGAAGGACGACAAACTCCGTGAACGCTTTTCTCTTTCTTATGACTATAACGGCAATGAAGATGCTATTTTTGATGCGTTTCGTGGACAGATTTATTGGCAAAGACAGTCAAGTCATGATATTACGACTTCATTTCGTGTTTCGGCACCCAAAGGGGATTTTTTGAGAGATAATTTTTTGCGTAATACCAATTATGGTTTCAATGCTGATGCTCTCAAGAAAGTTCATATTGGCACTGTAGATCATACGTTAAAGCTTGCCGCTAATGTCGTGTCATCTAAGTTTCATCATTATTTGTTCGGGAAAGATAATTGTCACTTGCCGGAAAATGCACGGGGGTGCCTCTTTGTACCCGCTAATCGGTCAGATTCACCAGATACAAATGGCTATAATTTGGGTTTTGTTTTTGAAGATGAAATTGGCTTTGCTGATAACCATTTCCGTATAACACCTGGAATTCGTTATGATTGGTATAAGTATATCCCTCAGAAAACGTCTTCTTATGAGAAAGCTCTGCTTTCTGACAAATTTCCTCCAGAAAGAAATGGTTCACGTTTTTCTCCCAAATTACGTGTGGAGTGGGATGTTCGTGATCAAGTAACGCTCTATGCTCAATGGGCACAGGCTTTTCGTGCACCACGTGTTGCAGAACTTTACGTCTCTTATATGAAACCCCCTGCTTATTACTCGAAGGGCAACCCTGATCTAAAAGCAGAAACGAGCAATGGGTATGATGTTGGCATAAAGTATGGAAATGGAAATTTCGGTGGTTCACTCAGTGCCTTTTTCAATCAATACAAGGACTTCATAGATACTGTGGATATAGGGCCATCAGAGGAATACCGATTGGGACGTCGCCATTATACAAATCGTGCGAATGTGCGTATTTATGGTGCTGAAGCAAAAATACATTTGGCTCTTAATGATGGATTCCATAGCAATTTTTCTCTTACCTATTCGCAAGGAAAGGATCTTGATAAAGATGAATATCTTAACTCAATTCCAGCTTTAAAAGTGATTGCTGGGATCGGATATGCAAAAGAAATCTGGGGAGCAGACGTCGTGCTTACCTCATCTGCCAAACGTGATAAAGTTGCTAAGGAATCGGACTATCAAAAAATTCCAGGTTATAATATTATTGATGTGTCAGGTTGGTTGAAGCCCTTTGGTGAAAAGGGTCCTGTTATAAGGGCTGGTGTTTATAATCTGTTCAATCAAAAATATTGGAATGTATCAGATCTTCCTTCCGGTGAAAGCTCAACGCCGAAGGATTATTATAGTCAGCCTGGTCGCAACTTTAAAGTTTCGTTCGTGCAAAAATTTTAGTCACTTTTGTTAACCATTAGATCAATGAAAAAGGTTATATCGGTAAAGAATAAATTATTGCGTTTCTGTTCTCATTGTCCTTTGAACAACAAATTTTGATGTTAGCGCTTTAACTCTTTGTAATTTATCGGTTTTTATTGTTCTACTGTTGATAAAATAAGGGCTTATTTGGTGGTGGGTTGAACCATTAGTTGATAGTGGTTCGACTTACTTTTTTTGATTTGAAAAATTAAACAATTAACCTTTAAACAGGTAACATAAGGATAAGCCCATGTCATACACAGCCGAAATGATTATTCGCTTGCGTGAAGAAAAAAAAGAGATGCGTAGCCGCGATTTCGCGGACTCTATTGGTATATCCGAAGCAGAACTCATTGCGGCTTATTGTACAATTGGAAAAGCAAAAAAACTACGCGCTGATGTCGCTACTCTCTTGGAAAATGCTCCTAAACTTGGAATAGTCATGGCATTAACACGGAATGAAAATGCTGTCCATGAAATAACAGGATGTTTTGAGAAGATTGTTCAAAGTCAGCATATTCCGATCACACTCGGTGAAATTGACTTGCGTATTTTTTCAAAACAGTGGAAGTTTGGTTTCGAGCATGACGTGACTATTCTCGGAACACCTATGAAAAGTCTGCAATTTTTTGATCAATATGGCATTGCTATTTTCAAACTCTATTCTCAAGACGCAACAAATATGGAAGAATGGGCTGCACTTGTTGAAAAGTTGCTTCATGACGATCAATCATCCGCACTTGATATTTCTCCCGCTCCTACTCCAGTACAATGTGATACGGCAAAGCTAGATGTTGAAAAGTTCCGAGATCGTTGGCGACAGATGACTGATGTGCATCAACTTCATGGAATTATTTCTGAACTGAAAATTAATCGACATAATGCTGTAAAACATGCCGGAAATGAATTTGCCGATGAGTTAAAAATAGAAGCTGTTGAGATGATGCTCAAACAAGTTGCACAAGAAGAGTTACCAATTATGTGTTTTGTTGGAAATAAAGGATGTATCCAAATTTTCACTGGGCAAGTAAAGAATATTAAGCAAATGGGACCTTGGCTTAATGTTCTCGATCAGAAATTTCACCTCCATTTACTCGTTTCTGGAATCGAGAAGGTATGGCGTGTTCGCAAACCTACAATTGATGGGTATGTCAACTCACTTGAAGTTTTCGATAAAGATGATGAGATGATTATTCAATTCTTTGGCATACGCAAGGAGGGCCAAAAAGAACGTGAAGATTGGCGCTCTTTATTGAATGGTTTACCATCGTGTCAAGAAAACAGCAGTAACTAAGATAAGGTAAGGTCAGACATGTTCATATCTCTTTTGCATAGGTTATCAAACCTTTTCCTTATGTGTTTACTGCTCTCTCTTACCTGTTTTTCTAAACAAGTGATTGCTGAACCCACAACCCGTTTTCCTGAAAATGCTCGAATTGTTTCTATCGGCGGAGCACTTACAGAAATTGTCTATGCATTGGGAGCCCAAGATCAACTTATCGCCCGTGATAGTACAAGCGTCTACCCACAAGAAGCGCTCAAGCTTCCTGTGCTTGGATATATGCGTGCTCTTTCACCTGAGGGTGTTTTATCACTTGCCCCAGAGGGCATATTGCTTGTTGAAGGAAGCGGCCCCGCTTCAACAATTGATATTCTCAAAAAAACATCAATACCTCTGGTGATCATACCAGAAGACTACTCCCGTGAAAATGTGATCGAAAAGATTCGCCTCGTTGGCCAAGCTATTCATCGAGAAGTGCAAGCGGCTGCGTTAATTGAAAAATTGAAGCGTAATTTTTTAGAAAACGATGCGCTTTTGGCGAAAGTAACAACACCAAAGCGTGTTCTTTTTGTTTTCTCTGTGCAAAATGGACGCGTCATGGCATCTGGAACAGGTACTGCAGCTGATAGTATGATAAAACTTTCAGGTGCTATCAATGCTATCACCGATTATAAAGGATATAAACTTCTCAACGGCGAAGCGTTATTGAAATCAGATCCTGATGTTATCTTACTTGTAAAACATGGTGCAAGATCAACCAGCATTGATAAGATTTTAGCCATACCGGCAGTTCAAGCAACAACAGCAGCAAAAAATCATGCCATAAAACAGATGGATGCTATGTATTTTTTAGGATTTGGTCCACGCACTGCAGACGCATCAAGAGAGCTTATTGAGATACTTTATGGTGCAAATCAAAACGGTAAGAGCTGATAAAAATGGTAGACGGTACATCCATGATGCATTTACCTGAAGCAAAAGAAGGTAAAAAAATAAACCGTTCAAAGCAGGGGAAGATTTTATTATTAAGCTTAATAATATTCCTTATCTTCAGTATTTTTAGTGGGCTCTTGAATGGTGCCGCAAAGGTTTCTTTCGTTGATCTCCTCCATGTAATGCTTACACAAGATTTTTCAGTAAGTAGTAAAACGCGTGATTACCTCGTGCTTATCGACATAAGGCTTCCCCGTGTTATCTTTGGATTGTTGATTGGAGCAGCTTTAGCTGTCTCTGGTGTTCTTATGCAAGGGCTTTTCCGTAATCCTCTTGCAGATCCTGGAATTATAGGTGTATCAGCAGGTGCTGGACTTGGAGCAGTCTTAGCAATTGTTGTCGGTATTGCTTTTCCTATTTCATTTGCACCTTTTCTAGAGCCTTACAAAGTTATCATAGGTGCTTTTTTTGGTGGACTTTTATCAACGATTATTCTCTACATAATAGCAACGCATAATAGTTTTACCTCTATTGCAACCATGCTGCTTGCTGGTATTGCTCTTGGTGCATTAAGCAGTGCAGTTGTTGGAACATTGATTTTTATCGCAAATGACCAACAACTCCGTGATATCACTTTTTGGAGTCTTGGCTCTCTTGCGGGCGCTACATGGTTGAAAGTATGGCTCGTTCTCCCTTTCATCGTTATTGGTCTTCTTTTCTCTCCCTTTTTATCACGAGCACTTAATGCCCTTGCTCTTGGAGAAGCTGTTGCTGGCCATATTGGTTTCCATATTCAACGCGTTAAAAATATTGCTATTCCCCTTGTTGCTCTTATGTGTGGTAGTGCTGTTGCTGTCAGTGGCGGAATTGGTTTCATTGGTATTGTTGTTCCACATATTTTGCGTCAGCTAATTGGTCCCGATCACCGCTATCTTATTCCCTGCTCTGCTCTCTTGGGGGCAGCATTACTCATTTTTGCCGACACATTTGCGCGCCTCATTGTTGCCCCCGCAGAATTGCCAATCGGAATTGTTACAGCACTTTTTGGTGCCCCTTTTTTCCTTTGGATTCTTATATGCAAACGAGGAACAGACTTTTCATGATTGAAGCGACAAATATTTGTGTTCAGCGCGGAAAGAAGCAGATTCTTAAACACATTAATCTTCAAGCTAAAAGTGGTGCTTTTACCATTATTATTGGTCCTAATGGATCTGGGAAGAGTACTTTTATTAAAGCACTGAGTGGAGAAATTCCCTACAGTGGAAAAATAACCTTAAATGGTTATAATGTATGCCAAACAAAAACTCATGAAATGGCAACCATGCGCGCTGTGCTACCACAATCAACAACATTGGCATTTCCATTCTTAGTCTATGAAGTAGTAGAACTTGGTCTCTCCGCGAACCAATTCACCATCGCAAAAGATGAATTGAAAAACCTTACCCAAAAGGTTTTAGAATGCGTTGGTCTTGCTAACTATAGTGATCGATATTATCACCAATTATCAGGCGGAGAACAAGCTAGAGTACAACTTGCTCGTGTCCTTTGCCAAATCTGGAAACCTGTTCATAATGGAATTCCTCGCTGGATGATATTAGATGAACCTATTGCTAACCTCGACATCCAACACCAGCTTGTTGTTATGGATATTGCCAAAAATTTTGCCCATTCTGGTGGCGGCGTTCTTGCTGTTCTTCATGACCTCAATCTCGCAGCACATTATGCAGATAACATGATTTTGCTCAAGGAAGGAGAGGTTTATTGCGAAGGAAATGCAACTAACGTTTTGACAACACAAAATCTCCGCGATGTTTATCATTGTTCTTTAAACGTTTCTGAATTACCTAAAGAAGATATCCCTTTTATACTCCCTCAAACGGCATCCTCCTATGAAATTAAATCTCTAAGCTATCGGTTTCAATCTAAAAACTAAAGTCCATAGAAAAATAAAACATGCAAATATTCAAGAATTTTTTTTTATTTTTATATGAGTTTTTTTTGTCATCTGTCATTTTAAAAAATTGTTTTTTTTCGACTCTCTCAAGTATCATATTAACAGTATAGATTTCCTCTTCATACGCTAGAAAATAACGCGGAATTGCTCCGCGTTAACAAAATTATCAGGGTGGATGGATTATTATTACTCAAACATACTCATGATTTTATAGCATAGACAACGGTTGCATTAACAGGACGCGTTTCTGCCTCACCCGTATGGGAAAGAGTTACCTTGTGTGTATGTGCACCAGCAGAACCTGTTCTCCCTTTCAGGGTCGCATTATAAGTATAATGATTCGGTAGTCTCCCAATATCACCAACTGGCCATCCTACCCCTTGATACTCAAAATTATGCGCATGCTCGCCTGCATTTTCAATACTCCCAATATGCGTATGCGATTTTATGCTATCTTGTTGTTCATCTGCAAATTTTCTACCACCATCTAAACCCCGACCATTATCAAAGCCGCGTAAAAACATGCCTCTAAAATCAGGAACTTTAAAAGTTTTATTGCTGTCTTTTCCCCATTTATCACCTATTGCGTTGAATAACTGCGGATAATCTTCACGCTTATAGGCCTTACCATCACACAAAAGCCAACCATTTGGCACATTTTGCATAGCAAATGTTGCAATGAATCCAGAGGGAAAACTTTCTATCTTTGGTGGTGTAGGATTTAATAAGTACCACCCCTCATGCTCTTTTATTAAAACACCATTATTGTATACCATTTCATAAATGCCATCTGTTTGAAGTTCTCCACCTTCTAATGGTATAACCCCCACATCAGTTGCTTTATAGATAAGCTTTTCTCCTATATTATTAACAGTTATTTTTGTCGCGCCAATATTTACACCACAAGCTTTAAAACGTATGACGATATCATTGTTGTATTTCTTTATAGGCGAAACTGTCTTTAAGGTAATTAATGTTGTTTTATCTTCCACATTTACTATAAAGCTTGAATTAATAGATCCACCATTATCTGCAAGATATTCACGCACGCGCTGCATCATCGCCCGTGCACTATCATTAACAGAACTAGGCGGCTGACCTTCTGCCCAATTAATGATACTATCTGAATAAGCATTTTCATCAGCCTTTAGAGACCAATCGTAAATATTAGACATTATAAATCCCCCATTATTTTCATAGTTTTTCTAACAAACTCTCGTTCTGTGCACTAAAATGTGCTGCCGCTGTTGATTGGTACATCATAATCACTGCACCATCCATATTTACGCATTTTACCTCTCTTCACTCCTTACAATTTAATAACCTAAATTCACCAGATGCTTTTCATAACATTAGTATTAATGTTTTCTCTTCTAATGTGTAATGTAACTACCTCATCTGATGTTACTTAATATCTTGTTTTGTTGCTTTGCTGTTGTTATATAATTATTTTTTAAATCTTGCATCTTGTTGCAAAATTTATAAATACTGTTCAAAATTTTCCTTATTATGGATTTCATACAACCATTATCGAATGTAATAACTTATCATCCACATAGAAAGTTTCTGATTTAAACATCATCTTTTTTTATTTTTTTCAATAGTTTAAATCTATCGCGTCGATATTTTAAAACAAAAAAACTCTATCTTTTGGCTATCACTTGTATTAAAATTTTAAAAGTTAGCTTCAACTTCGTTGCATGCTTCATTATGCTTTTATTCACATGCAGATGCTTTGTTATATTTTATTCAATTTATTCCTGAAATTGTGTTACAAGGTCAGCACCAATGTTTTTTTGAACAAGCTTTTGTCTAATCTAAATGCACCATAGAAAATATATTCAATATGGACACTTCTTCACGCTTTCATTGAACTGGAAACGAAATACTTTGAAATACTAAAGAAACACCACACACCCTCACCAAATCTGAAGGTTGTATCCAATCCGGAAAATATTAAAAAACATAACCTAGCACCCTCCCCCAATTTTTATGAACAATACCCTTGTTTTTTTAAACGCCCCGTAATCAAATTCTCCCCTCCCGCACTTAGCATATCTCTATATATATTATTATATGTATATTTTTTTTGCAAGAATAATAAATCATTCTCAACAACATCTTGCAATTATTGGTGCTCTTCCCTATTCTTTCCGGCGTTTACCTCATTATTTAGTATAAGTGCACTACTTAAAAATGATTTTTTTAACAAGATCTAAAAGATAAACTGTTTTTTATATCTTTCATAATGTTCATAACCAGTTTTATGGTATTAGTGGGACAATACAAAGCGATTATAGAATGCTATAATAGTGTAGATAAAGAATTCACTAACGAATTTACCTATGAGTCTCTTGTTAACACATTTGTCTATCTCTGGGGTATACCAATCATCTTTGCCTGTATAGCTGCAGCTTTTATATGGCTACCAATTGTAACATCGCTAATAATAGCAATATTAGTGGGAATTTGGTTACTCCTCCTCATAATTCCCTACTTATTCCAAAATTAGTTTTTGGCTTTGTTAATCATTATCATAATAATTCTTTGTTTGCGTTTGTTTTATTTATTACCTATTTTAGTGTTTAAAAAAATTTTGACGCAAATTTACTCAATTTTTCTCTTGTTGTCTTATAATAATAAGAGCACTTCATTATAATTAGAAAGCTTTTTGTATATAATTAGTGATTTCTTATCTGTAATATTGTTGCACGATATCACATGACTCTTGAATAACTTTACCTTGAAAACAAAGAGTTTTATGTCTCAGAAAATGAATTTTTGCCTCATCTTAAGCTAAAACACAGCGCTTTGTGCGCATTTCTATTGCAAACTAATTAATGAATTTACGTAGTACTTTATGCTGAGATACATCCTTTTTCTTTCCTCTCTCTTCCAACTCTTTAAAAGTGTTGATGACATTTCAAGATGAAAAGCCTTTGTTCATTTTCATCATCATTTTTTAATTCCGCTTTACGATTTTTAAAACATTCAAGGCAATATTATTTTTAATAATAAAGATTAGGTATTGTTTCACGCTTTTGTTTATCGCACTCTTAATGGGAACATCCCCTCATGAAAAATAGAATGCCCCACACAAAATATAATGATATTGCATATCACGCACTTTATTAAAGAAATATTGCTTAAAATATACTCCGTTCATTTTACGACAGCGCACGTCAATGATACAATGATAAGCCATTACAGATCATCATCTTTAAGCTTTTGAAGATACAAGCTAGAACCCATTATACATTTTGTTGGTCCCCACATTGCGATAGTCCTCGCATCTGAGAATGTTCATGAATGACTTTTGGCTTCCTTTCTTCAAGTGTTTTGCCCCATATGCTCCCACTGATGACGTGCAAGGAAGTGATTTTATATGAAAAGATGTATGATGAGAGAATCTTATAGTATTCTGAGTTATTATTTTAATATGAAAAAATCTCAATCAGAGCTATAAACTATCTACTTTTTCCTTGATAATCCGTTTTTAACTTTATTCTTGTTTATAAAAGCTTCAATATCACAGTTTATCACTTCATAATATCTATTTTCACTCTTAAAAAACACACCAAAATCGTTTAAATATATTTTTATGATTGACAATATAGATATTTAAGCCAACCATATTCGTATTAGCAAAAATACTTTAAGTGGGAGGAGGCATGCAAATATGAGAATAGATATTGTATCAATTTTTCAAAATAAATTTTCTTGATCTTTATTGGGTTTGCTTTGCTATAAAGCAATACTATTCCTATTCATCCGAATACTCGTGATTGATAATTTGAATACATCCCCATTAACATCGTAACCTATTTTTGAACTCTGTGTCTATAAGGAAAAAGTTTGTGCAGAAAAATACTCCATCAATTAGTTGTAGCCCCTTTCCCGCTTCACGCAAAATTTATCAACAAAGTCCTATCTTTTCTGATGTGCGCGTACCATTGCGTGAAATTTCACTGACTGATGGCAGTGATGAAAAACCTTTAAACATCTACGATACTTCTGGCCCCTACACAGATAAAGATATGATCATTGATATTACAAAAGGCTTGCCAACAATTAGCTTGCCTTGGCTCTCTAAGCGGGATGATACTGAAACTTATCCTGCACGATTAGTAAAACCTGAAGATAATGGATTGGCTTCTGATAAAAACCTTACACCAACATTTAAACAAAAACGTCCCATTTTACGAGCAAAAAATGGCAAAGCAATTACACAAATGGCTTATGCGCGCGCAGGCATTATTACAGCGGAAATGGAATATGTGGCTATACGAGAAAATGAAGGATTAGCAGTAAAAGAACGGCAGAATGTACCATCAAATGAAACATTTTCTGGATCAATACCAGAAATTTATACTGCCGAATTTGTTCGCAATGAAATTGCTTGTGGACGCGCCATTATTCCACAAAACATTAATCATCCAGAGTGCGAACCCATGATTATTGGGCGTAATTTTCGTGTTAAAATTAATGCCAATATTGGCAATTCAGCAGTGACTTCATCTATGGAAGAAGAAGTTGATAAAATGGTTTGGGCCATTCGCTGGGGAGCAGATACAGTTATGGATCTCTCAACAGGTCGAAATATTCATAATATTCGTGAGTGGATTATTCGAAATGCCCCTGTTCCCATTGGGACTGTTCCACTTTATCAAGCACTCGAAAAAGTACAGGGTATTGCCGAAAACTTAACATGGGATATTTTCCGTGATACCCTTATTGAACAAGCAGAGCAAGGTGTTGATTATTTTACCATTCATGCGGGATTAAGATTACCTTTTATCCCTTTAACCGTTGATCGGGTAACAGGGATTGTTTCACGAGGTGGTTCTATTATGGCAAAATGGTGCTTGCATCATCACAAAGAAAGTTTTCTTTATGAACATTTTGATGAAATTTGTGATATTGCACGCACGTATGACATCTCTCTTTCCTTGGGGGATGGATTGCGCCCTGGCTCTATTGCCGATGCCAATGATGAAGCCCAATTTGCAGAGCTTAAAACTTTGGGAGAATTGACAAAAATTGCTTGGGAAAAAGATGTACAGGTTATGATTGAAGGTCCTGGGCATGTCCCAATGCACAAAATTAAAGAAAATATGGAGCAACAATTAGATCTCTGTCACGAGGCGCCTTTTTATACTTTGGGACCTCTTACAACCGACATTGCTCCTGGGTATGATCATATTACATCAGCAATTGGTGCCGCTATGATTGGATGGTTTGGAACAGCTATGTTGTGTTATGTAACACCTAAAGAACACCTAGGACTCCCCGATAGGAATGACGTAAAAACTGGTGTGATCACTTATAAAATTGCTGCTCATGCCGCTGACCTTGCCAAAGGTTTGCCTAGAGCACAATTGCGCGATAATGCTCTTTCGCGTGCACGATTTGATTTTAGATGGCATGATCAATTCAACCTTTCTCTTGATCCGGAAACAGCCTGTGCCTTTCATGATGAAACAATGCCTAAAGAAGCCCATAAATTGGTACATTTTTGTTCCATGTGTGGACCAAAATTCTGTTCTATGCGTATTTCTCATGATATTCGTGAGGCAGCAGCAATAAGAAAAACAAAAGGGGAAGGTATGATCGCCATGGCCGAAAAATATCAAAAAAATGGTGATCTTTATATGGAAATCGTTTCTCCTCAAAAAGAGAAAGTAAACAGTTGAAGAACATTCTTATCAAAGGTGCAGGTGTAGGCGGCTTAACGGTTGCCTTTATGTTACAGCGAAAAGGTGTTTCTGTTACTATATCAGCTCCCCCTCATTCTCCTATAGGAAGTGCTAGTTGGTATGCAGGAGGAATGCTCGCACCTTACTGTGAGAGAGAAAATGCGGAACAGATTGTTGAAGATCTTGGTATACAAGCTATACAGTGGTGGCGTAAAATGCTCCCCAACCTTGTCATACAAAAAGGCACTTTAGTGGTTGCACCTACACGAGATAGAGGAGAGCTTGAACGATTTTCTGGGCGCACGCATAATCACAAAACCATAGATAATACAGAAATAGCTCATCTTGAACCAGATCTTGCGGAACGTTTTAACTGTGCGCTCTTTTATGAAAATGAAGCCCATATTGATCCTCGCAAAGCACTTATGGCTTTAAAAGAAAAGCTTCTCAACAATGGAGCGTGTTTTGTTGATGTAGAGACGGCTGAAACAAATTTTGATATTGTTATTGATGCGACAGGAATAGCCCGTTTAGGAAAAGATAAAAATATACGGGGCGTACGCGGCGAAATGCTTCTCGTGCGCTGTACCGATATTAAAATTTCGCGTCCAATTCGTCTTCTTCATCCACGGTTTCCTCTCTACATTGTACCTCGACAAGATAATATCTTTATGATTGGCGCAACAATGATTGAAAGTGACTTTGATGGTGCAATCTCAGTGAGATCAATGATGGAACTGCTCAACGCGGCTTATACTTTACATCCTGCTTTTGCTGAAGCAGAAATTATTGAATCTGGTGTTGGTGTTCGTCCATGTTATCCTGATAACTTCCCTTCTGTGCATAAAGATGGTAATTGTATTTCTATTAATGGATTTTATAGACATGGTTTTCTTTTGTCTCCAGAAATGGCAAAACGAGCAATGAAATTGGCATTGGAATAAAGCATGCAAATATTTGTTAATGGTGAAACAGTCCAAACAGAAGTTATGACTCTCGGTCTCTTACTTGAAGAATTGGGGTATGAAGGAAATTGGCTTGCAACCGCTGTTAACGCTGAAGTTGTTTCCATAGATGCACGAAGCCAATTTGTCTTGCATGAAGGAGATAAAATTGAAATTTTAAGCCCAATGCAAGGAGGCTAAAATTATGCTGAATCTTTATGGACGACAATTCTCTTCCCGTCTTCTATTAGGTACAGCGCAATATCCTTCACCAGCAATTCTTCGTGATGCTATTCATAAATCGAATACGGAAATTGTGACTGTTTCCTTGCGTCGTGAAACGGCAGGTGGAAAACAAGGTGGACAATTTTGGCAATTTCTTCAAGAACTTGGGGTAACAGTGCTTCCTAATACTGCTGGTTGTTATACTGTTAAAGAGGCCGTAACCACAGCGCAATTAGCAAGAGATCTCTTTAAAACAGCTTGGATTAAACTCGAAGTGATAGGAAACCCAGACACCTTACAGCCAAATATTTTTTCCTTAATCGAAGCAGCGCAAATTTTAAACAATGAAGGTTTCAAAATTTTTGCTTACACAACGGATGATCTCATTGTTGCTGAAAAACTTTTCGACATTGGTTGCCGTGTTATTATGCCTTGGTGTGCTCCTATTGGTTCTGCCAAAGGACCTCATAATACTGATGGATTGCGTTCTATCCGTGCTTACCTTCCTGACGCTACTCTTGTTATTGATGCCGGCATTGGACGCCCATCACATGCTGCCATTGCGATGGAACTCGGTTATGATGCAGTACTGCTTAATACCGCAGTTGCTAAAGCAGGTGATCCTGTCTTAATGGCTGAAGCATTTTCTAAAGCTGTTCAAGCAGGACGTATGGGATATAAAGCTGGCATGATCGAAGCACGCAATGTAGCAGTCCCTTCAACGCCAGTCATTGGAAAAGCAGTATTTTCATGAAACTGGATCCATTTTACCTCATCGTTGATAACGCTGATTGGGTTGAACGTTTGCTCCCTCTTGGCATCAAGCTCGTACAATTGCGTATGAAACATGAAAATCAACAAATAATCCGTCAACATATCAAGCGCGCAAAAAACATATGCAATAAATTGGAAGCACAATTAATTATTAATGATCATTGGGAAATAGCAATTGATGAAAAGTGCAATTTTATTCATCTGGGACAAGAAGACCTAAGCAATGCTGATCTTCACGCAATTCGTAAAAGTGGTATAAAAGTTGGTCTTAGTACACATGATGAACATGAATTGGATATCGCACTCTCTGTTAATCCTGAGTATATTGCACTTGGTCCTATTTATCCGACAATCTTAAAAAAAATGAAATGGATGCCGCAAGGACTAGAAAAAATCAAACAATGGAGAAAGCGGATTGGTGCTTTACCTTTGGTGGGTATTGGTGGTTTAACACCAGAACGCGCAGTTGATGTTTTAAAAGCAGGAGCAAATAGTGCTGCTGTTGTGACTGATATTATCCTCCATAAAAAACCTGAAGAGCGTGTCCAGCAGTGGATAAAAGTGACACAAACATGGCGTTGATACCTTCCATTCTTATTGTTGCGGGCACGGATCCTACAGGAGGTGCCGGTATTGTTTGTGATATAGAAACCGCTGCACATTTTCAAATAAAAGCAAATTTAGCAATCACTTGTGTTAACGTACAAGATGATAATCGCGTTGCCGAAATCATTCCAATGCGTGGAGATCTCGTCGCTGCGCAAATGCGTGCTGCCCTAGAAGCAAATCCAATAAGCGCAATAAAAATCGGTATGACGGGGACAAAAGCAATTATAGCAGCAATCTGTAACGTACTCAAAGACTATCCCCATGTTCCAGTTATTTTGGACCCTGTACTTGTCGCTTCATCAGGAGGAAAACTAACAACGGAAACAATCATCGACACTATGATCGATAAACTGCTTCCTCATGTTACTCTTTTAACACCGAATAGAGAAGAACTTGCTTTTCTTAGCCAAAGTCCATTGGCATCTCATGATGAGCAAGCAATACAACAAGCAAAAAAACTTTTGTCATTGGGAGTTCGATCTATTTTAGTAAAAGGAGGACACGCAGAAGGTCCTCTTGCAATTGATAGCTTCATTGACAAAACTGAAGTCATAAATATTTCTACGCCACGTTTAAAAGGAACAATGCGAGGAACAGGTTGCATTCTCTCAAGCGCTATTGCTACGCATTTAGCATTAAATGAACCTCTCATTTCAGCTGTAAAAAAAGCAAAAGCATATATCCACACATTGCTTTTAACCCATTGTAAAAACAGTTTGTAAAGTCTTAATATTTTCTCATATAAAAGTAATATTTATATATCTCATTCATATTTTTAATATTTTTAATAAAAATTATTAAAAAAAAGATAAAAGTATAATAATAAAAAATTTATACTTAATTTTACAAATAAAATACTATAAAAGTCACTTTCATTAATTATTAAATATAGAATATAATGATCAAAAATGTTATCATACCACTTGCATTCAGTAGAGAATTCTTTTATTATAAAGAGCTTAGTCTGTTTAAAAAGTTAAAATAGCGTAATTTAAACAAATTGTACATTTAAAGATGTATATAATCGCGAACACTCGCATTTTACGATTTGCCTTTTTTGTGAAAAGAGAGAATCCTATCAGCGTTCTTGTGCATTAATGGCTAGCGAATACATTTATAAAACTTGAAGGATAATTTTGTTTGATCTATAGTTGCTAGATCATTAGAAAAAATAAAATGTTAAATCAAACGCCGTGCTCAATTTCCTATGAAGAACTCTTAAACTTTTATAAAGAAAGTGGTGCGGATGCTGTTCTGACAGATTTCCCCATTAATCGTTTTAAGCAGTCTGCTTGTTCAGAGAGAAAATTAATATCTGTCGTGAACATTTCTCATAATCAACAAACATCTCCCACCGTAAAATTAGATCATCGTCCGCTGCATAACTCTAGGGGGGCTATACAAAATGAACCCACAGCTATAGAGAGTGCAAACAATGCAAAAACACTTGATGAATTAAAATCTGTTCTCCTTGCATTTAATGGCTGTTCACTAAAATTGACAGCAAAAAATACCTGCTTTTCAGATGGAACAGCAGGAAGCCCCCTGATGCTTATAGGCGAAGCACCAGGACGAGAAGAGGATATACAAGGAATTCCTTTTGTGGGAAAAGCAGGGATGTTGCTTAATAAAATCCTCGCATCAATTGGCTTAACAAGAAATAATGTTTACATTGCCAACACTATTCCTTGGCGTCCACCAGGAAATCGTACACCAACACCAAGAGAAGTTGCCTTGTGCCGTCCTTTTATTGAACGGCACATTTATTTAGCGCGTCCTCGTGTACTTATAGCACTGGGAGGCATTTCTGCACAGCTTCTTACGGGATCTCAAAATGGGATTATCCGAACACGAGGGAAATGGCATATTTATGAAAGTGAGGATAATATTAAAATACCTGTTATGCCAACTTTCCACCCTGCCTACCTTCTCCGAACCCCTAGTCAAAAAAAACTTACATGGATAGACTTCTTAGAAGTAAAAAATCGCCTCGATAGCCTTTTGTAATTCTGTAATCTTCTTTGACTCTAAAATTAAACACCTTCTTTAACTCTTAAAATACGAATGGGAAAAACTATGGAACAGCCAACAACATCTATTTATCGTTTGGAAGACTACCAGCCAACCCCTTACGCTATCCCTAAAACACAACTTTCCTTCCAATTGGCACCAACAAAAACCTATGTTACAGCCATATTGTCTATTGAACCCCGTCACAATACAAAAGAATTAACACCTCTTGTTCTTTCTGGTGATGATCTTACTTTAATTTCCGTTTCTATCAATGGTGAGACGTTAGCCCCAAACACTTATAAAGTGACGCCTTCACGTTTAGAAATTACAAACCCACCAGCGGCTCCTTTTACATTGAAATTGGTTACGGAACTGAATCCTGAAAGCAACCGCCAACTTATGGGCCTTTATCTTTCAAATGGTGTTTATTGCACACAATGCGAATCGGAAGGCTTTCGTCGTATTACTTATTTTTACGACCGCCCAGATGTTCTTTCTACCTATAGAGTGAAAATTGAAGCAGATTCCCAAACAATCCCAATCTTGCTTTCAAATGGTAATCTAGTGGAAACAGGAACTTTAGAGAATAATCGCCATTTTGCCATTTGGGAAGATCCTTATCCCAAACCATCTTATCTCTTTGCTTTAGTAGGTGGAGATCTTGATAAGTTAGAAGATCATTTTACAACTGTATCTGGACGACGTATCGAGCTTGGTATCTATGTGGAAAAAGGAAAAACCAAACGCGCAACCTATGCAATGGATGCTCTTAAACGTTCCATGCGTTGGGATGAACAATGTTTTGGGCGCGAATATGATCTTGATGTTTTCAATATTGTTGCTGTGTCCGACTTTAACATGGGAGCAATGGAAAATAAGGGACTTAACGTTTTTAATGATAAATATGTTCTGGCAGATCCTGAAACAGCAACCGATCAAGATTATAGAAATGTTGAACGTGTCATTGCACATGAATATTTCCATAATTGGAGCGGTAATCGTATTACCTGTCGCGATTGGTTTCAACTCTGTTTAAAAGAAGGATTCACTGTTTATCGTGATCAGGAATTTTCATCAGATCAAAATGTACGCAGCCTACAGCGAATTGAAAATATAAAAACATTAAAAGCTACTCAATTTGCCGAAGACGCTGGTCCCCTCGCTCATCCTGTACGTCCTCGTCAATATAGCCAAATTAACAATTTTTACACCACAACTGTTTATGAAAAAGGTGCTGAGGTTGTTCGCATGATACGGACTATTTTAGGACCCTCTCTGTTTCGTAAAGGTACTGATCTTTATTTTCAACGTCATGATGGACAAGCTTGTACAATTGAAGATTTTATCACCTGTTTTGCTGAAGTATCTGGTCAAGACTTTTCCCAATTCATGTTGTGGTATGAACAAGCTGGAACACCAAATGTAGAAATCGATAGTCATTATAGCGATGGTGTTTTAACAATTCATGCAAAGCAACATATTCCGGCAACCCCACAACAAAATACAAAAAAGCCCATGCTTATCCCTATATTATTTGGCTTGTTAGGACCTAATGGAGAAAACCTCACCTATGAAGCGGATACAGATATTCAATCAAACGTTATGCTTTTATCCAAGGAAAACCAAACGTTTACATTAAAGGGTCTGCGTGAAAAACCTGTTTTATCACTGCTTAGAGACTTCTCTGCGCCAATCAATCTACAAACTCCATTCAATGAAAGCGAACTTATTTTTCTTGCACAACATGATGACAATCACATCAATCGCTGGCAATCTCTTAATCATTTAATGACGCAAGCTTTGATTCAAAGCATTCAAGATGAAACAAAAGCAAAAGAGGGGATGCCCTCTGCTTTGATAAAATTGATTGAAGCTATCATTACAGATGAAAGTCTTGAACCTGAGTTTCGTGCATTTTGTTTAAGTTTACCGAGCGAAGTTGAACTTGCCCATACACTTGGTAAAAATGTTGACCCAGAGCGTATTCATCATGTGCGCAATCAGTTTTTAGCTTCGCTCGCACATACACATCAAGGGCTCTTCACAAAATTTTATGGGCAAATGCAAACCAAAGAGCCCTATTCATCAAACACTGTACAAGCTGGAAAGCGAGCATTAAAGAATATAATACTGGATTATCTTTCCATTACTGAGGCCAATCCAAATCGTGCTGCCGCACAATATGCAACAGCTGATAATATGACTGACCGTATGGCTAGTATCGCTGTTCTCGTGAAGCGTTTTAATGAAAGTGAGCAGGCGCAAAATGCCTTAAATGATTTTGAAAACCGCTATCACCATGATCCTTTGGTCATGGATAAATGGTTCTCCATTCAAGCAATGGTTGCAGGGGCATCAACGCTCGAGAATGTTCAAAAGCTCATGCAACACCCGCTATTTTCAAAAGACAATCCCAATCGTGTGCGTTCCCTAATCGGTGTCTTTTCCTCTAACAATCTCACGGGCTTTAACAGGATGGATGGAGCATCTTATCATTTTCTTTGCCAAATCATTTTGGAAATTGACAAAAAAAATCCACAGCTCGCTTCACGATTATTAACGACGATGCGCTCTTGGCGACAATTAGAACCCATTCGACAACAAAAACTTGAAACTGAATTAAAAACAATTGCTGCTGCGCCAAAATTATCAAGCGATGTCGCTGATATTATCAACCGTCTGCTCACTTGAAACGAAAAATTATTTTAAATCAATATTCTATAATATTTTTTAAATAAATTCTACAGACTATTCGATCATCATTAAATCTATAAACAGGCAATCTAAGCCTGTTTATAGATCATGTTTAAAGTGCCTTTTCCTTTTCATATTCCAAGTTCATAGAAGTAAAATTATTTTTTTTAAAAAAAAGACTGGACAGAAGACTCCTGTTTTGATTCATTGCACTCGATGGGGTTACTATGAATATCGAAGCAGTTTTTAAATCACATTATTCCATAATTAAAGGAACTGGAAATGGCTAAATTGGACGCATATCATGCGCCAACGGAGGTGTATACTGATTCAAAATCGAGCGCTCCAAGTCATAAAGCGCAGAAAAAACGTATTCATCTGCTTTCTGGCTCCGCCTATCAAAAGCTTCTCTTTATTGAACCTTGGTTGCGTCGCTCGCTTCCGTTTGTTATTTTAGCATTTCTTATTGTACTTGCATCAATTCGTTTTATATCACTCTATGATTGGCGTAACACGATTGATAAGAACACGCGTTCTACCATCACTCTCTTAGCTTCTCATATTACCAATACAATTAATCATGACTTACTGGCTGTTTCTCAGAAAGGAAAAGTCTCTGCCCTTTCTCATAGTCATTTCCAAAATATCCTCACCACTTTTCGTAATCAAGATCTTATTAATCCTAGCACTCTGATCGCCATTATTGATCAAAAAGGAAATGTCTTAGCTTCATCCAGTTCAGAGATTTCTTTAGGAAAACCTTTGCAAGATTTTATCTCTGACAGCATTGCTTTACAATCTCTTGGACAGCACGTTGGAATTATGAAAATCACAATAGGAAAAGATGCCCCTGCTCTTGCTTCATTTCAGCAAACAGAAAATGGGCAATATGGCGTATTCATTAGCGAAAAAATGCAAGATAGCGCCATGGAATGGCGGAAAATTCTCTCGTTAAATATAACCCTGTTCATTGGAACTAGTGGCGTTATCCTCGCTCTTCTTTATGCTTATTACAACCAAATTGTACGAGCACGCAAAACGGATCTTGTCTCAGAAAAAATTCAAAACCGTATTGATATGGCAATGATGCGTGGACGCTGTGGACTATGGGATTGGAATATGGCAAGTGGACGCGTCTACTGGTCACGAGCAATGTATGAAATGCTGGGCTATGTCCCTCAAGATGCATTGCTCTCAATTTCCCAAATTAGCGCCATTATCAATCCAAATGATGCGAATTTTTTTGATCTTGCTCAGGAATTAATGAGCGGTAAAAAAAAGCATATCGATATTAACGTTCCCATGCGTCATGCCGATGGACATTATGTCTGGATGCGCATTCGTGCTGAAGTTACTGAAGAAGAAGAACCCCATTTGGTTGGTATTTCCTTCGATATTAGTGAACAGCAACAATTGGCTGAACAAACAGCGCAAGCCGACCTTCGTATCCGTGATGCAATTGAAAACATTTCAGAATCTTTCGTCTTGTGGGATTCAGAAGGACGTTTAGTCATGTCCAACAGCAAATTTTGCGAATATGCTGCTATTCCTAAACAAATTCTACAATCCGGTATCCAACGTGCAACCGTCGAAGCCATGGCACGCCCTGCTATCAGTGAATATCCCCTTAAAGATGATGGTACTGGTAACTTAACCAGTATTCGCCAAACGGCAGATGGTTGTTGGCTCAAAATTAACGAACGGCGGACCCAAGACGGAGGATTGGTTTGTATTGGTACTGACATTTCTGAGCTTAAACAACAACAGGAAAAATTTGAAGACAGTGAAAGGCGTCTTTTTTCTTTTATTCAAGAACTCAAACGTGCTCGAGGAAGTGCTCAACAACGTGCCTCAGAAGTTGAAAAACTTAATAAAAGTCTCAAGGCAGAAAAAGAGCGTGCTGAAAGTGCTAACAAAGCTAAATCAGAGTTTTTGGCTAATATGTCCCATGAATTGCGCACTCCTCTTAACGCTATTCTCGGCTTTTCAGATATCATGTTGCAATCGACTTTTGGACCTCTTGGCTCACAACGCTATAAGGAATATATGCATGATATTTACAATTCGGGAACCCATCTTCTAACCCTTATCAATGACATCCTTGATATGTCAAAAATTGAAGCTGGAAGATTTTCGCTTGATTGTAAAAATACCGATCTTGAGCCCATCATTAGTGAAGCAGTACGAACACTAACGCCTCAAGCTCAAGAAAAAAATATTGTTGTTACAACAAACATTACGCCAGAACTTCATGCTGAAGTTGATGGTCGTGCTATGAAACAGATTTTCCTTAATCTCATCTCTAATGCCGTTAAATTTACGCCTTCTGGCGGAAATATTGATGTTTGCGCTTTCAAGAAAAAAAACAACCTTATTTTTAAAATTACAGATACAGGTGTTGGTATTCCCCAATCAGCAATTAAAAAACTTGGGCAACCTTTTGAACAAGTTGAAAATCAGCTTACTAAATCTCACACGGGCTCAGGTCTTGGCTTAGCCATTTCACGCTCCTTGCTAGAACTCCACAAAGGAAAACTTGAAATTACCTCAAAAGAAATGAAAGGGACAACTGTAACGATTATAATGCCCATCACACAAAATTAAATTCCTCCATTTTGTTCTCGTTGTAGCAAAATCTGTTTCCGTTTGGATCCCCAACGATACCCTGAAATAAAACCATTTTTACGCACAACACGATGACACGGAATGATAACAGCCAATTCGTTACGTGCACACGCATTAGCAACGGCACGAAAAGCGTTCGGTATACCAATACGGCATGCTAAGACTTCATATGAAATTGTTTCACCACATGGTATATCACATAATACTGCCCATACTTGTCGTTGAAAAACTGTACCATTTATATCTAAGGGAAAATTATATTTTTTGACCAACTTAGGTGTTTCTATCATAGCTATAATATGAGCAACTTCTCTCTTAAATGTATTGTCACCTACAACTTGTTGTGCATTGCCAAATCGTATCGTAAACTCCTGTAATAATTGTTCTATAGTATCTCCTAACGCTATATAACAAATCCCTTTTTGAGACCTAGCCACCAAAAGCTTTCCTATTGATACATCTTTCAGACAGAATATTCTCGTTTGGGAAATGTTCAGCATTTTAGCCTTCTTTATATTTTTAAATATTTTTGAACATCATCCATAAAGTAAAGAGAGAGTATTCACTATCTTTTAACAGCAAACAAAATCATTCTGAAATTATCTCCTTAGCCATTGTATTAAAATACACTCTCACCCTTTTATGAAATGGAAATATACATCAATTGACTTTCTTCCTACCCTAAAACGGAAAATTCGACCAGAACAGATCTATCAACAATCTTGCTTTTTATCTAACAGATTCCAACTAAGACCATTTCATATGGTTTATTTCACAAGCTCTCTAAAAACAAATCCCGCCCTGAATTCTATCATATACTCTAACAAAAAACACCTTAATGTGGTAAATTTTCATACCTTATATCACAGCTCTAAACGGCAGTATTTTACGGAACAACAAGATAAACTTCCCATTTTATTTTACGAAATCCCATCGAACCATCAATAGTGGCTTATGTTTTACAAGCAACAGAAAAAGTGCGCGCCCTCTCTTTAGGAAAACAACGTCATAAAACACAAAATGTGCCGGCAATGGACTGAAAAGATGTTCCGGCTTTTATTCTCCACAGTATGCTTAAATATTCTAATTTGTTGGAGTACTACTATTATTTTTTTATCAAAGATCATACTTTTGATATACTTACGAGATGACTCAGCTCAAAAAAGAAATTTATCTTCAATTTTATGAAAAAAAGCATGGAAAAGGTATTTTAGTGCTTACTTTCTTTGTCACTTAACTTATAAAATGACTGTAGCCTCAGAACTGAAATATTTTACCCGCAACAATCGCGCACAGATATTTGTCATAGGAAAAAGCCATGCCCAAACGCACAGATATAAAATCTATTCTTATCATCGGAGCAGGACCTATTATCATTGGTCAGGCATGTGAATTTGATTATTCAGGCACACAAGCCTGTAAAGCATTAAAAGAAGAAGGTTATCGAATTATTTTGGTAAATTCTAATCCTGCCACGATTATGACAGATCCAGATCTAGCTGATGCAACTTATATAGAGCCCATTACTCCTGAAATAGTTGCCAAAATTATTGCCCACGAACGTCCCGATGCCCTTTTGCCCACTATGGGAGGACAAACAGCCCTCAACACTGCTTTATCATTAAAGCGTATGGGTATTTTAGACCGCTATCATGTTGAAATGATAGGGGCCAATGCTGATGCTATTGATAAAGCTGAAGATCGTGCTTTATTCCGCCAAGCGATGGCAAAAATCGGTTTGGAAACGCCACGCTCTATGTTAGCCAATGCAACAGAACTAAAAGAAGAAAATCGCCGACAGCACGCAAAAACGCGTGCTGAACTTAAAGCAAAACTTTCTGGTGCTGCACTTGACAAAGCACTCGAAGAACTTGAGCGCAACTGGCGACATACCGAAACTGATCGCAAACAACATTATATCGCCCATGCAACAGCAAAAGCAGTTCAAGCTCTTGATGTTGTTGGACTTCCAGCTATTATTCGTCCTTCATTTACCCTTGGTGGAACCGGTGGTGGAATCGCTTACAATCGTTCTGAATTTTATGAAATTATCGAACGCGGTCTTGAAGCTTCGCCTACAACTGAAGTTTTAATTGAAGAAAGTGTTTTAGGGTGGAAAGAATATGAGATGGAAGTTGTTCGTGATAAGAACGACAACTGTATCATTGTTTGTTCTATTGAAAACATTGATCCAATGGGGATTCATACCGGTGATTCGATCACTGTAGCGCCTGCTCTCACCTTAACAGATAAAGAATATCAATGTATGCGTAATGCTTCGATTGCTGTTTTGCGTGAAATTGGTGTTGAAACGGGGGGATCCAATGTACAGTTTGCTGTCAATCCTGAAAATGGGCGCCTCATTGTTATTGAAATGAATCCACGTGTTTCTCGCTCTTCAGCGCTTGCCTCAAAAGCAACGGGGTTTCCCATTGCCAAAGTAGCCGCTAAACTGGCTGTTGGTTATACTCTTGATGAATTAAAAAATGATATAACGGGTGGTGCAACACCAGCATCATTTGAACCTTCTATTGACTATATTGTGACAAAAATTCCTCGTTTTGCTTTCGAAAAATTTCCCGGTTCATCACCTGTCCTCACAACTGCGATGAAATCTGTAGGAGAAGTCATGGCAATTGGACGCACTTTTCAAGAATCGTTACAAAAAGCACTCCGTGGACTTGAAACAGGACTTACGGGTCTTGATGAAATTGTTATTCCAGAGCATGCTGAAGGTGATGAAAAAAGTTCTATACGCTCCGCCATTGCAATACCAAGCCCTGATCGTCTACGCTATATTGCTCAAGCCATGCGCACAGGCTTACCCTTAGATGAGATTCACCAAATTAGCAAAATTGATCCGTGGTTTTTAGAACAAATAGCCTCCATCATTGAAATGGAGCAGCGTATCCGCGTTCATGGATTACCCCAAGACGCAGATAACTTACGTATGTTAAAAGCTATGGGATTTTCAGATGCGCGATTAGCCTCCCTTACTGGAAAAGAACCCGATGATATCGCAGCTTTACGCAAATCACTGAATGTTAAACACGTCTTCAAACGGATTGACACTTGTGCCGCTGAATTTTCTTCTCCTACAGCCTATATGTATTCAACATATGAAGTTCCCTTTGCAGGTATAGAGCACTCGGAAGCACACATTTCTGAACGCAAAAAAATTGCTATTTTAGGCGGTGGACCAAACCGCATTGGGCAAGGTATTGAATTTGATTACTGTTGCTGCCACGCTGCTTTTGCACTGCGTGATGCAGGCTTTGAAGCGATTATGATTAACTGTAATCCTGAAACAGTTTCAACCGACTATGATACCTCTGATCGCCTTTACTTTGAATCTTTAACAACAGAAGATGTTATCGCTATTTTAGAAGCAGAACAGGAAAAAGGAGATTTGGTTGGAGTCATCGTCCAATTTGGCGGACAAACACCCTTGAAATTGGCAAGCGCTCTAGAAAAACACAACATTCCCATCTTGGGTACTTCACCTGACGCTATCGACTTAGCAGAAGATAGAGATCGCTTTCAAAAACTGTTATTTAAACTTAACTTAACACAACCTCAAAATGGTATTGCTCACTCCATCGAACAAGCACGCCTCATTGCCCACGAACTAGGCTTCCCATTGGTTGTACGTCCCTCTTATGTTTTAGGAGGACGTGCTATGCAAATTATCCGTGATGAACGTAGCTTACAAAATTATTTACTTGAAAGTGTCCCAGAATTAATTTCAGAAGATATCAAAGTCCGTTATCCTAACGACACAACAGGACAAATCAATATATTGCTTGGTAAAAATCCGCTTCTCTTTGATACCTATTTAACAGAAGCAATTGAAGTAGACGTTGATTGTCTATGTGATGGCAACGAAACACTGATTGTTGGTATTATGGAACACATTGAAGAAGCTGGTATCCACTCTGGTGATTCAGCATGTTCTTTACCAGTCCGTACGCTCTCAAATAAAATAGTTACTGAATTAGAGCGCCAAACCAAAGCATTAGCACAAGCACTTCATGTTCGCGGCTTAATGAATGTACAATATGCTATAAAAGATGACACCATTTATGTCTTAGAAGTCAATCCCCGTGCTTCACGTACTGTCCCATTTGTTGCAAAAACGATTGGTCGCCCTATTGCTAAAATGGCTGCACGTATTATGGCAGGAGAAACACTTCATGATGCTCTTCAAGCTTATGGTGGATTACCTTCCTTGCAGAAAAAACAACATATTGCCGTCAAGGAAGCAGTGTTTCCTTTTGCTCGTTTTTCAGGTGTTGATACACTTCTTGGTCCAGAAATGCGCTCAACCGGTGAAGTTATGGGACTTGACTATGAATTTTCGCTTGCTTTTGCTAAAGCACAACTTGGAGCTGGTGTAAAACTCCCTAAAGAGGGAACTTTGTTCGTTTCTGTAAGAGATGAAGATAAAAAACGCATCTTAAATCCTGTAAAACGTTTAACTGAGCTTGGCTTTTCTGTTGTTGCCACAAGTGGAACACATAAATTTCTTACCGAACACCACGTTGAAGCAACAAAAATCAACAAAGTCCTAGAAGGGCATCCTCATATTGAAGATTCCATTCGTAATCGCCAAATTCAATTGATTTTTAATACAACTAGCACTGCCAGTGCCATCTCAGACTCAAAATCATTACGTTATGCAGCACTCATGCAAAATGTTCCCTATTATACAACAATAGCTGGAGCCGAAGCCGTCGTAGAAGCGATCAAAGCACTCAAAAAAAGGCGCCTTGAAGTACGTTCACTACAAAGTTATTTCAGTTGAATTTTTTCTACTCAGCAAAAGGTACACTGCTTTCTTATTTTTTTTATATAAAAATTGATTAAGACTTGCTTTTTGTTCTAAAGACTTTTATAGAGGTTTCATCGAATTTTCGGTTACGTGACTTTCTTTCCTGTGCGATCTGCACTTTTGACGAAACTTCTCCCACCTAATTTCGATCTACAACCGTATTGAAGGAATGAAAGCTTCAATACTCAATATAATTATATATTCTAAGGAGTTTCCTATGTCTACAGGAACAGTTAAGTGGTTTAATACAACAAAAGGTTTCGGATTCATTCAGCCTAGTGATGGTAGTGCAGATGTATTTGTACACATTTCTGCCGTTGAGCGTTCTGGTCTAAACAGTCTTAATGAAGGGCAAAAAATTTCTTATGATGTTCTTCAAGATCGTCGTTCAGGAAAATTTGCCGCTGGCAACCTTGCTGCCCTTTAAAGTTTAAATTCTGCAGTATTTTATTTAAAAATCTTCGTCTGTAACGACGAAGATTTTTTATTTTGTATAAAGCATCATTTTACCTTGTTAAAATAAAAGACTGCTTACCTCCTTTGCACAATTTATCAAACCTCCCTTATACTTCCTCTAAAACTTTCATAAAATCTAAGAAGAAATTATCTTGTAAAAATCTCAAAAAAGAAGAATGTAAAGCCCGTGTAAGAGTATTTTGGAAGTTTTTTATTGCATACAATATAATCTCTTATAGAATATCCTTAAAGCAATAACTATTTGTTGATATAATATAAGGATTTAAAATTATGGCTTTTATTGCCGACAAACTGTCTCGTATCAAACCTTCTGCAACAATTGCTGCTTCCCAAAAAGCCCGTCATTTAAAAACATTAGGGCGCAACGTTATTGCTTTAAGCGCTGGAGAGCCAGACTTTGATACCCCAGACAACATCAAAAACGCGGCCATTGAAGCTATTCGAAGAGGAGAAACAAAATACCCTCCCATATCTGGAATTCCAGAATTGCGCCAAGCAATTTCTGCAAAGTTTAAAAGGGAAAATAATCTCAATTATGAACCAGAGCAAATTATTGTTGGTACCGGTGGAAAACAAATTCTCTTTAATGCATTGATGGCAACTTTGAATAAAGGGGATGAAGTCATCATTCCATCTCCTTATTGGGTAAGTTATCCAGAAATGGTTGCACTCAACGATGGTACGCCTGTCTTTTTAGAAACAAAAGCCGAATTTTCTTATAAACTCCAACCACAAGAGCTAGAAGCTGCCATTACCCCCAAAACCAAATGGTTCATCTTTAACTCTCCTTCAAATCCATCAGGTGCCGCTTATACACATAATGAATTGAAAAAACTCACAGATGTTTTAGTAAAATATCCTCATGTTTATATTCTTTCCGATGATATATATGAACATCTCACATATGAGGGTTTTACCTTTGTTACTCCAGCTCAAGTAGAACCAGCGCTTTATGAGCGTACACTCACAATGAATGGTGTTTCCAAAGCATATGCGATGACGGGATGGAGAATCGGCTATGCAGGGGGACCACAAGAATTAATTAAAGCTATGGATACCATTCAAGGTCAGCAAACATCTGGAACAAGTGTCATTTCACAATGGGCTGCTGTTGAAGCACTCAATGGGCCACAAAGCTTTATCGCTAAAAATAAAAGTATTTTTCAAGCACGCCGTGATTTCGTTGTTTCCATGCTAAACCAAGCTTCTGGCATTCACTGTCCAACGCCCGAAGGTGCTTTTTATGTTTATCCCTCTTGCACAGGACTTATTGGAAAGAAAACACCCAACGGTCAATGTATTACGAATGATGAAGACTTTGCCATAGCGCTTCTAGAAACAGAAGCTGTTGCTGTCGTCCAAGGATCTGCTTTTGGACTTGGATCAGCTTTTCGTATTTCTTATGCAACATCAGAAGAATTACTTGAAGAAGCTTGTATACGTATACAGCGTTTTTGCAACAGTTTAATTTAAAATTTTTAATATCATCTCTTGTGATCGTTTTTTTTGCCGAATGTCAGTATATCCGAGAAAATATCGGAAATTGTATCATGGTCTGAATCAATCGATTCAGTAAAAATATCCATGAATAAACACAACAATAGAGGCTGTAGATAAAGAGCAAAAAAATCTAGCGATCAAATAAATGAATCGGTTTATTATCATGAGAGATGAAAAAACTATTCTGCTTTCTCTATTCAATTTATAACTCTAAAAAAGATCGAGCACTTTTAAACACAATTGCCCTTATAATCAAATCTTTTCTATTTCTCGGCTTCTTCTTCGTCCTAAAATGAAGAAGAAGCCTCCTCCCGTCGTTATGTAAACAATCCAGTTTCCTTTAAGTTCTATCTAATAACGACTTGATTTACTTCATAGGCTTTATGAACAAGACCTGCCTTAAATATTCACCTCTCACTCTAATAAAAAGCACCTCAATGTATAAAGTTTTAAATATTTTATATCACGCCCCTAAAAGACAGACTTTTATGCTACAACAGAATAAATCTCTCTCAAACTCCTTATTGAATTTTAGTATTCTTAAAAAATTGTTGGATATCCACAAGTTTCGAAATTTTTTCCTTATCATCCTCCCATATATTGCAATTTCTAGGAGCTCTTTCAAAAATAAAAAAAAGCCGGACATACGTCCGGCAAATTTGGAAAATCCTCAGAGATAAAATCAATCTGATAGATCTTCGTAAGGGAACACTCAAGAAAATGCACTGGGAGGCAACATAATCAAGAGATAGTATTCTATGTCATTTTATAAGAAAAAGTACAATAAAGACTTAAGCGTATCTGCTATGCAATAAACACATAGCTTTAAATTTGTCTCCATCATGTACCACTCTTTTTAATTAAATATAAAAATGTAAGCTACACCATCACACGATTGTCCAGTTTTCAATATATAATACCCCTCACATTTGCTAGCATTCATAAAAAACATTTATCCCTTTTTTCAAAAGTATTTTTCCACACGGACTCCATCCACTTTTAATGTGCAACGAATAGTTTTAATTGATTCAATATGGGCAAATTTAAAACGAAAGAATATTAGGGGATTCTCAAATTGTAAAACAGTTAATTATTCCTTATAAATTAAGGCATTAACATTAAAAAGACCACTGACGGGCTTTTAAAAAAATATAATCTCGAAAAGCATTTAACCTTGCCAAATTCTTTAAATTATAAGGATAACAAAAAAAAGTATCAAAAGAAGGAATATCAACCATATCAGGAAAAAGACGCACCAAATGCTCATCATTATTGACGATATAATCAGGCAGCACAGCAATCCCAAGATCACGCATAAGCGCATTCTTTATTGAGATGATATTGTTGATTTGTAGAACTGAAACGCGCAATGATCCATCACTTCTACCAGCCTTTTCCAACCAATTTAAACCAGACAAATAAGGTGGGACAGGTTCACCGAACGAAATAATACGATGCTCATCGAGATCAGACAATTTTTCCGGCTTTCCATAATTTGCAATATACTTTTCCGAAGCATAAACATGCATATGAATTGTAAAGAGTTTTCTTTGTATAAGATCAGGTTGTTGGGGTTGATGTAAGCGAACAGCACAATCCGCATGACACATTGTCAAATCAAGCTCTTCATCGGAAAGCAAAAGCTGAACCTGCATATCAGGATAAAGACTAAGAAATTCTGGCATACGCTCTGCAATCCACCCTGCCCCCATTCCAAAGGTCGAGGTTACACGCAAGTGCCCCGTTGGTTTTGCATAGCTTTCACTTAGTTGCAAACGTACACTTTCAAGCTTCATCAAAACATCATGAGCTGTACGATAAAGAGTTTCTCCCTGTTCTGTAAGAATCAAACCACGCGCATGACGTTGAAATAAGGATACCCCAACCTCTTGTTCTAAAGCCGAAACCTGTCGTGAAACTGCTGACTGAGATAAATGAAGCTTTTGAGCAGCATGCGTAAAAGATCCCGCTTCTGCTGCAGCGTGAAAAACCCTTAACTTATCCCAATCCAACGGTGGCGCCACAATTAATTCTACCTCTAGATTCTTTATGTTCTCAATGAGTTACTAACGCTTAGATATATCCAGAAACCGTTCTGCTTCCAACGCAGCCATACATCCTCTTCCCGCAGCTGTTACAGCTTGGCGGAATATTTCATCTGTTACATCCCCAGCAGCAAAAACACCAGCAATGCTTGTTGCTGTTGAGTCCGGTGCTGTCCATAAATAGCCGCCTCGTTTTTGTTTCAGCTGTCCTTCAAACAGAGAAACAGCAGGATCATGCCCAATAGCAATAAATATTCCCTCTGCATTCACTGTCATCTCGTGACCTGTCTTAACATTTTTCAGACGTGCCCCTGTTACAACAGCGCCCACTGGCCCCTGTGCTGGCAGCCCCACAATTTCTTCCACCACATGATCCCAAATGATACGTACGTTCTTGCAAGCAAGCAACCTATCTTGCAAAATTTTTTCTGCCCGAAAATGATCTCGGCGATGAACCACGCTTACACTTTTAGCCAAATGCGATAAATAAAGTGCTTCTTCAACAGCGGTATTTCCTCCTCCCACGACAATAACGTCCTTATTACGGTAAAAAAAGCCATCACATGTAGCACAAGCGGACACACCACCGCCCATAAAGGTTTGTTCACTTTCTAAACCAAGCCAGCGCGCTTGAGCTCCTGTTGCAATAATCAGTGCATCACAAGAATATTGTGTTCCTGAATCCCCATATAAGACAAAAGGATACTTCAACAAATCAGCCTTTATAATTGTATCATAGACAATTTTTGTCCCCATATTCTCAGCTTGTTTCGCCATTTGTTCCATCAACCACGGTCCTTGAATGGGATCTGCAAAACCTGGATAATTCTCAACATCAGTTGTAATTGTCAATTGTCCACCCTGCTGCAAGCCCGTCACCAAAACCGGCTTAAGCATTGCTCTTGCTGCATAGATCGCCGCTGTATAACCAGCTGGACCTGAGCCAATAATCAGCAGACGAATATGCGATTGTACCATTAAATCCCCTTCACTTTATTATAACTTAATTATTCTATAAATGATAACGGAATGCAGCCTTTTAAAAAAATATTTTTCAAGAACTCCAATTATGTTATATGTACTTCATTTTCAAGTTTTATGAAAAGGTCTGATTACCAATTTCATCAAGGCATCCTAATGTTAAGAATTAATCTTTATCCTATAAAGAGAAAAACGTAAATTCTTATGAGCACAAAACCATAATAAAAAGAGATACAAAGATAGGGAACGGTCATTTTTCAGTTTATTATCAATGTCTGTGCACGTTTTGCGTTAATCATGGCAGGAGCAATGCTTTTGCCAATTTTTGTGGATCTGCACGACAACAATCGTAATTGGATAACCTTTCTCTATTCTTGTGCCATAACCACCATGTTAGCAACGCTGATTCTTTTAGCAACTAAGGGAGCTACTTGTCGTTTTTCAGCACGGCTTGGCTTTATGCTCACTGTTTGTCTTTGGCTAACAGGAAGCATCGTAGGTGCCTTACCTCTTTATCTTTCTCCTCTTCCCATTTCTCTAGCAGGAGCCATTTTTGAATCTGTTTCTGGAATTACAACAACAGGTTCCACAGTCCTTTCTGATCTTGATAATTTATCGCGAAGTATTTTGTTATGGCGTTCTCTTATATGCTGGATTGGGGGCATTGGTTTTATCGGTTTAGCCCTCTTACTTTTGCCTTCACTGCGTGTGGGTGGCGTACGACTTTTTCATATGGAATCATCTGATAAATCTGAAAAAATATTGCCTCGCATCAACCAAATTGCTAACGGAATTATCATCGCTTATGTTGGTCTCACATTGGCTTGTATGCTTTCTTATTTTGCTGCAGGCATGAATTTATTTGATGCCATTAACCATGCAATGAGTACAGTCGCAACAGCTGGTTTTTCAACGCATGATGCTTCTTTTGGTTATTTTTTAGATAAACCAGCCATCTTAATTATTTCAACAATCTTCATGTTGCTTTCTGCTTTGCCCTTCGTACTTTATGTTAAATTAGTCCTTCCTGGACACTCCAAACGCTTCCTTGACCCACAAGTGATTGTTTTTCTCCATATCGTTCTCCTTTTCAGCTTTGCTTTAGCGGCATGGCTACGGTTTTATGATCATCGCGCATTCCACTTAATTTTCCTTGATGTCATTTTTCACCTTTCATCCATTATTAGCACCACAGGTTACAGCGCTGAAGATTATCAACTTTGGGGACCATTTGCGCTTGGAATTTTCTTCATTGTTTCTTTTACAGGCGGATGTGCTGGTTCTACTTCTGGTGGCATGAAAATCAATCGCCTCATTATTCTTTGGCGTATTACACAAACAAATATAGAAAAACTTCTTTCTCCTAATGTCGTTGTAAAGGCGCGCTACGATCACTCAAATATATCAAACGATGTTGCTCAAGCCGTTTTGTTTTTTGTCTGTCTTTATATGTTTTGCCTTGTTATCGGCACTGCACTTTTGCTTACAAGCGGTCTTGACTTTACCTCTGCCTTTACCGGTGTCTTAACCGCACTTTCAAATGTTGGTCCAGGCTTTGGAGATATTATTGGCCCCACTGGTAATTTCTCTACAATCAACGATAATGCTTTATGGATTTTAAGTTTTCTAATGTTAGCTGGACGCCTTGAAATCATAACAATATTCGTCCTTTTTATTCCCGCTTTCTGGCGTGAACAATTCTAATGCATAAAGCATTTTATTCTACCATGATAAAAAATTTACAACATAAAAAGGTGTGAACAGTATGAGTCATAATATTCACCCCTCACTCAATCCACTGAAGATTTCCTAAAATTTCATACAAATCATCATATCAACGATATAAAATAAGCACCATCATTTTTACTTAAATAATAATAAGGTGCAAGTCGGTACCACAAAATAAGATATAAATTAGTACCACCGTACTATTTTCTTTCTGTTAATGTCGTAACAGCCTGCATTTCAGACAATTTATAAGAAATTTCTTTATACCCTGTCTTCAATAGTTTTTATCCACCACATGCTTTCTTCCAATTGTGATGTGCAAGAGGATAGCTCTTATTCAAATTAAAAAGGTAAATTATCTATAGAAATCATATATATATATTGATCTTAGATCCATCTTATTATGAATTTATTGAAAATATGTACGACTATTTTACCCATGGAGACACCATAAATATCTTTTTAAAGACAAGAAAACGTTTTTTCTATCTATTTAAGTCTTCCAAAACGAACAATATCAGTACGACACCGTATATCTAGACTTGAGTTAAAGCATTATTTTCTTATTCTAAAATATCACTGAATAAAAATAGCTTTCCTCTCTCCTAATATGCTTTATCGTAAACTACATATCGCTCTCAAGCGTATACATTTTTAATCTTTTATCCAAAATTTCGAGAACTTCTTATAGCGTTCTACTAAAGACAATATAAATTTTGTAAAATAACATTTATATCATTGAGCTGTTTTCTTGATGACTATGAAAAACCTTTAAGGAAAACACTTTTTATCATTCCTCAAGAAGATCTTTGATATAATAATCAAAGTGTTTTTTCCGCAAACAGTTCTTTGTAAACACGCTCAATCTCGGTTGTCTCCTTTTCCAAAGGAAAGTGTGTACGAACATGGGTTAAAGCTTTCTTTCCGGCTACCAATGTTTTTTCTACATCAGCAAAATAAGGTTCAATTGCTGCTGTTAAAGCCGCTCCATCTCCTGCTTTTACAACTGTTCCTGTTCCCTCGGCCACCAATTCTTTATAAGCTCCTGCATCACTCGTTACAACCGCAACCTGTGATGCCATTGCTTCTAATGGTGTTAAACCGAAACCTTCTGTACGAGAAGGTGCAACATAAAGCGATAAACGACGATACCACAAAGGGATATCCAGAATCTCACCAAGAAAAATAATGCGATCATCCAGACCAGCCTTAGCAATCTTTTGGTGTAATTCTTTTTCAAAATGATAATATTGCTCTGTCGTACGACCAGCGATAAGTGCTGTCCATTCAGGATAGTCAGGTAATAACGCTATCATGGCATCAACAAATAAATCTGTTCCCTTTGAGTAACGCAGACGCCCAAAACACCCTACCGCATATTTTCCTGGAAATCCTGTCGAAGAAAAGTAATCATCAAGAGTCTGTGGTGGAGTAAAACGCTTCACATCCACCCCATGCATAATAACCTTATGAGGCACTTCTAGATAAGCGCCCGTATGTGTACTGGTAGCGATAACCCTATCCATACAGCGAATCAACCATTTGGTAAAAGGCTTATGATGGCGTTGTGAAGCCGATGTAAAGATAAGTTTCAGCTTCATTTTCAAGATATCGCGCAAAAAGATCCCAAAAAGCATCTCAATATTGCGTCGTGCATGCCAAATACGAAATGGCTTCCCTTTCGGACTTTTCCAAAGTCCGAAAAGGTCCTTAAAGGCAAGAGCCGGCAAAGTTTGTGGTAAACCAAACCCCAAAGTGGATATACGCACCCCCTGTTCGCGTTGCAGTGGAATAAGCTGAATAATCGTAGATGTTACTCCCGATAAACGCCTTTTAAAGTGAGGCGCAATAATCTCAGTTTCATCCAAAGATACACGCATAATAATCCATATGTTATTTAGATGTACTGAACCTTAATGATCTCGTAATTATGCGCACCACCGGGTGCATTCACCTCAATCACATCACCTTCTTGCTTGCCAATGAGTGCACGTGCAATAGGCGAAGAAATAGAGATTTTACCAACCTTTACATCAGCTTCTTGATCTCCTACGATCTGATACACTTTTTTTTCTTCAGTATCCTCATCCAAGAGTTTAATGGTTGCTCCAAATTTTATTTTGTCGCCTGAAAGACGCGTGACATCTATAACTTCTGCTCGTGCGATATAATCTTCAAGCTCATTTATACGCCCCTCATTATGGCTTTGCGCTTCTTTAGCTGCATGATACTCAGCATTTTCTGATAAATCACCATGTGCACGCGCCTCAGAAATTGCTTCAATAATTCGCGGACGCTCCTGTTGTTGACGCCAACGCAACTCTTCTTTAAGACTCTCAAAACCAGCTGTAGTCATCGGAACTTTTTCCATAATCCGTCCCTTTCTATTACACGGAAGGTTTAATAAAAATACAAAAAACGGCTTCCAAAATTACTTTTGGAATCCGAAAACTACGATCTTTTTTATTATATAGTACAGTATCGCTATTTTCCATACAAAAATAAATAAAGGAAACAAAACATGCACAAATAGTGATTAAAACATCTCATTTTGGTGTTTAAACCGTTAAACTTCACTCTTCTCTTTAAAGTCTCCTAAAGAAGAAAGAATTGTATTTTTTTCTGTTTTATCATAATCTAGCAAAAGAAATCATATGGGATACAAAGAGAGAAGGATAGAAAATCTCTAAAGAAATTCTTTACAGAAGAATGAAAAAAATCGTCATTTTTTTTATGTTTGGCTCTTTCTTTTTCGCCACAACAGTATCTGAAGCTGCGGATGCTTTTGTTACGAGAAATCTTAATTTTAGAACAGGTCCTAGCACTCAGTATGCACTTTGCGGCTTAATCTCTGCTGGAGAATTGGTTTTTGTTAAAAACTGTGAAGGCAATTGGTGCCATATCCGATATAACACTCAAATAGGTTGGGTGTCATCTCGTTATCTTTCATTTAAAGATGGAAATGATCTTTATCACACATACACGATGTCTTTAGTGCCCAAACGTACCGATTATTCTCCATAACAGCCATAATAACTTATGCCATCTTAAATATCATCATGGCAAAAATGCAATAGTGTCCACGAACAACCACAATATGCCCCCTCCAAAGAAACACTTCGAAGAATTCGTCTCATAGAAAAAACTTGATCAATATCCTAATGAAAGCTCCAATAAACCAAAATAAATCTGTTCAATAACGTTTTGCTGTTGTCGTAATGAAATTGTAAAAATTAGTATTTTCTTTAAAATCACCAGCACTTTTCTATTAAAGGATACAACAATGAAAAATGGTGTTACAGCAACAGTTGAGGCTCTTTCTGCTCTGATTGCCTCAGGCAATCCTCTTTTTAAGAATGGCGCGTTATGGACACCTCACCGCCCTGTTCGTCCTGAAAAGTCTGAAGGTGGCATTCCATTTCAACTCGAAACACCCTTTGAACCTGCGGGAGATCAACCTCAAGCAATTAAAACTCTGGTTGAGGGAATTCAAAAAGATGAACGTACACAAGTGCTTTTGGGTGTTACCGGCTCAGGAAAAACCTATACAATGGCCAAAATCATTGAAAAAACACAGCGTCCAGCTCTGATTTTAGCTCCCAATAAAACTCTAGCAGCGCAGCTTTACGGAGAGTTTAAAAGTTTTTTTCCCCACAATGCCGTCGAATATTTTGTTTCCTATTATGACTATTATCAGCCAGAAGCCTACGTTGCACGCTCTGATACCTATATTGAAAAAGAATCCTCAATTAATGAACAAATCGACCGTATGCGCCATGCTGCAACACGTGCTGTTCTTGAACGTGATGACGTCATTATTGTCGCATCTGTATCCTGTATCTACGGGATTGGTTCAGTAGAAACTTATACTGCTATGACCTTCAAAATAGAAAAAGGTGATAAACTCAATCAACGGCAATTACTGGCCGATTTAGTTGCCCAACACTATCATCGACAAGATATCAATTTCATTCGTGGTTCCTTTCGTGTTCGAGGGGATACAATCGAAATTTTCCCTGCCCACCTCGAAGATCGTGCTTGGCGTATTTCGCTCTTTGGCGATGAAGTGGAAACAATTACGGAATTTGATCCTCTAACGGGACAAAAAACAGGCGATCTTCAATCGATTAAAATTTATGCCAACTCACACTACGTAACACCACGCCCAACACTTAACCAAGCGATGAAATCGATCAAAATGGAACTCGCTCAACGCCTTGATGAGTTGAACGCAGCTGGACGTCTTTTAGAAGCACAACGTTTAGAACAACGTACAATTTTTGATTTGGAAATGTTGGAAACCACCGGCTCATGCTCTGGAATCGAAAATTATTCACGCTATTTAACAGGACGAAAACCTGGTGAACCACCACCAACCTTGTTCGAATACATTCCAAACAATGCTCTTGTTTTTATCGATGAAAGCCACGTAACCATTCCCCAAATTGGAGGCATGTACCGAGGTGACTTTCGAAGAAAAGCAACCCTAGCAGAATATGGGTTTCGCCTACCTTCCTGTATGGACAATCGCCCTTTACGCTTTGAAGAATGGGATGCCATGCGCCCACAAACTATTGCCGTCTCTGCAACACCAGGACGCTGGGAAATAGAACAATCTCATGGCACTTTTGCAGAACAAATTATTCGTCCAACAGGGCTCATTGATCCACCAACAGAGGTTCGTCCAGCCAGCAATCAAGTCGATGATGTTGTGAATGAAATTCGTAAAACAATTCAAAAAGGCTACCGTACATTGGTGACAGTTCTCACAAAGCGTATGGCCGAGGACTTAACTGAATATCTCCACGAACAAGACATTCGCGTACGCTATATGCATTCTGACATTGATACATTAGAACGCATTGAAATTCTACGCGATCTGCGGCTTGGCACCTTTGATGTCCTCATCGGTATCAACTTGCTCCGAGAAGGCTTAGATATTCCAGAATGTGGTTTTGTTGCCATTCTAGATGCCGATAAAGAGGGCTTTTTGCGCTCTGAAACTTCCCTCATACAAACAATCGGACGTGCTGCACGTAATGTAGATGGCCACGTTATCCTCTATGCAGATACAATCACAGGCTCCATAGAACGAGCCTTACAGGAAACACAAAGACGTCGACAAAAACAAATAGCCTATAATGAAGAACACCATATCACACCCAAAAGTATCAAAAAAAATATCGGAGATATTCTCAATTCAGGCTATGAAAACAACCATATTCGCACAAATATCCCTGATGTCATCGAGAAAAAAAATATGGTTGGCAACAATTTGACATCTCATATTAAACACCTTGAAAAATTAATGCATGAAGCGGCTGCTGATCTCAACTTTGAAGAAGCAGCACAACTTCGCGATGAAATCAAACAATTACAAAAGATAGAATTAGAAATCGCTGAGAACCCCTTAACACATCATGACGAACAATCCACCCATGAGCCCGTGTTACAACCAAATCTTTTCTCCAAACCAGACCTTGCACATATGGGACCAACCATAGACACTGGTATTTTGGAAAATCGAAAAGGAAAATCTGGTAAAAACACCCCTAATCAAGCAACAATAAAACGAAAAAAAACACAATCAACAAAGGAGCAAGAAATTTCAAACCGCCTAAAATAATCTTCAGCTCTTCTAAAAAAACGACTAAAGCTCAAAAGCAAACAGCATTATCCGCAAAATAGATAACCTCAAACATCAAGGGTGCTCCAATTTATCTAAAACACCATGAGAGAGAACATTTTTTCTTGTTAAACCGCGTTATAAAAAATCCCTAAAAATGTAAAAAACTTCTAAACTTTAAAAAAGAAGACAAATTTAAAGAAAATATTTTATATATATCAAAAAAATCATAAAATGTATTATCTTTATAAAGTTATACTCTGATATCGAACTCAAATATTATT